>NZ_JAXBME010000023.1 GCF_033963835.1 Cytobacillus sp. IB215665 | reverse complement strand
GCTCTTCAGCGCCGATGGTAGTTGGGGGTTTCCCCCTGTGAGAGTAGGACGTTGCCAGGCAATGCAAAAGTCAGAGGAAGATATAATCCTCTGACTTTTTTATATACAATTTTTTAGTTAATTTACTGTTGCCTTAATTATTATTGCATTCAGCTGTTGTTTGCGTATTAAACTGTTTTTATTAATAATAAAAACTAAACACGAATATAACTAACGTTCCGGGCATTTTCTCCTCTAAAGACTATAAAAACCAGTTCATATACATCAGTTACTCAAATGTAAGCAATAAATTTTGAGTAAAGCCGTTAGGCTTTTCTTGTTTTGATTTATTAAATAAATGGCAAGGATATACTTGTAGTATATGATGGGGCAGTTAATTTAGCTAATTCGAGTCGCTTGCGCTTTTTTCCAATTCACTATATAGTAAAAGTAAAGTCAAATATAGTCAAAGTCAATGAAAGGAGGGGTTGAGTGAGAAATATATCTGATGTTATTGAACAGTATTTGAAAAGCGTTCTAGAAATGAATGATCAAGATATTGTTGAAATAAAAAGAAATGAAGTAGCAGATAAATTTCAATGTGTACCTTCTCAAATTAATTATGTGATAAATACACGTTTTACAATGGAACGTGGTTATATTGTAGAAAGTAAACGCGGTGGCGGTGGTTATATACGAATAATGAAAGTGCAGTCTCATGATGATACCCACTTAATTGAACAACTGCTATCGTTAATTGGTCCAAGAATCTCTCAAACAATAGCTGAAAATATTATAGGTCGATTAATTGAAGAAGAGGTTATTACTGAACGTGAAGCAAAAATCATGTTGAGTACTGTTGATCGATCAATCTTATATATTAGCCTTCCAGATAGAGATGAACTACGATCTAGAATACTCATTGCGATGTTGACATCACTAAAATACAATTAATGGTATGAGTAATTCAGATGATATTAATAATCTAGAAAGGAGAGGTGAAGTCATTGATATGTCAAGAATGTAACAAGAGACCAGCAACGTTGCACTTTACAAAAATTATAAATGGAGAAAAAGCTGAAACCCACGTTTGTGAGCATTGTGCACAGGAAAAAGGAGAAATGTTTATGCTTGCAAATAATCAAGGTTATTCGATTAATAACTTAATAGCAGGACTACTCAATATGGAACCTTCCCTACAAGAAAAACAACGTAATTCATTTCATCAAAATGAGGTTATTCAATGTGAAAAATGTAAAATGACTTATACACAATTTTTAAACATTGGTAAATTTGGATGCTCTGAATGTTATAAGACGTTTAAAAATCATTTAACTCCTATACTCAAAAGATTTCACAGTGGAAACACTATTCATTCTGGAAAAATCCCGACAAGGATAGGTGGAAATATACATTTACGTAAACAAATTGAACAATATAAACAAACACTTCAGGAGTATATAGTCAGTGAGGAGTTTGAAAAAGCAGCAGAAGTTCGTGATAAGGTTAGGGCTTTAGAACGAAGTCTAAGTCAGATAGACATGGGGGAGGGATAACTATGTCACTTCAGCGGTTTCTACAAAAAGCAATAAGCTCTTGGATGAGTGAGGATGGTCCTGAATCAGATATCGTACTTTCTAGTAGAATTAGACTTGCGCGAAATATAGAAAATATATGGTTTCCTACTGTCATAACAAATGAAGAAGCGCAGAAGATCATTCAATTATTTAAAAAGGTATGCGAAGAAAAAGCGCCAGAATCTTTTGGGAAGCTAGAATTATTAGCTATGAATGAAATGCAGCCTATTGAAAAAAGAGTACTTGTTGAAAAGCATCTAGTTAGCCCTCAATTAGCCGAGGATGCGCCTTTTGGAGCTAGTATTTTATCAGAAAATGAAGAAGTTAGTATTATGATAAATGAAGAGGATCATATACGAATTCAATGTTTATTTCCTGGGTTTCAACTTAGTGCAGCTTTGAAAAAAGCTAATGAGTTAGATGATTGGATTGAAACACATGTAGACTATGCGTTTGATGAACAGAAAGGGTATTTGACTAGCTGTCCAACGAATGTTGGTACTGGATTAAGGGCATCGGTCATGATGCATTTACCTGCACTTATATTAACCCAACAAATGAGCAGAATTATTCCAGCAATAAATCAACTTGGTCTAGTTGTTAGAGGAATATATGGTGAAGGTAGCGAAGCATTAGGTAATATATTTCAAATATCAAACCAAGTAACTCTTGGTAAATCTGAAACTGATATTGTGAATGACCTAGAAAGTGTGGTGCAACAACTCATTGCTCAAGAACGCTCTGCACGAGAAGCATTAGTAAAAACATCTGGTATTCAACTAGAAGACAGGGTATACCGCTCATATGGTACATTAGCACACAGTCGCGTCATTGAGACAAATGAAGCTGCTAAATGTTTGTCTGACATTCGCTTAGGCATTGATATCGGATATATAAAAGATATATCCAGCAATATTTTAAATGAATTAATGATTGTAACACAGCCTGGCTTTCTTCAGCAATATGCAGGTGGTCCATTAAGGTCACATGAGCGTGATATTCGTAGAGCAACATTGATTAGGGAAAGAATAAGCTTGGAAAAAAGCAATCAAAAAGAGTTTGGAGGTCGAGAGTTATGATGTTTGGAAGATTTACTGAGCGTGCACAAAAAGTTTTGGCATTAGCACAGGAAGAGGCAGTTCGTTTAGGTCATAATAACATAGGAACGGAGCATATTTTATTAGGTCTTATTCGCGAGGGTGAAGGAATTGCAGCTAAGGCGTTAGTTGCTCTTGGATTGGAATCTAATAAGATTCAAGAAGAAGTTGAAAAGTTAATCGGTAGAGGTCAAGAAACAACTCAAACGATTCATTACACACCTCGTGCCAAAAAAGTTATTGAATTATCAATGGATGAGGCGAGAAAGCTAGGACATTCATATGTAGGAACGGAACATATTTTACTCGGGCTCATCAGAGAGGGTGAAGGTGTTGCTGCTCGAGTTTTAAATAACTTAGGAGTAAGCTTAAATAAAGCACGTCAACAAGTGCTTCAGTTGTTAGGGAGTAATGAAACTTCATCAGGCCATCAAGGAGGGGCGGCTACCAATGCTAATACACCTACATTAGATAGTCTCGCACGAGATTTAACAGCCATTGCACGAGAAGGAAGCTTAGATCCTGTCATTGGTAGAAGTAAAGAAATTCAGCGTGTAATTGAAGTTTTAAGTAGACGCACAAAGAACAACCCAGTCCTTATAGGAGAACCTGGAGTTGGTAAGACAGCAATTGCTGAAGGGTTAGCTCAACAAATTGTAAATAATGAAATACCAGAAATCCTACGCGATAAACGTGTAATGACTTTAGACATGGGCACAGTGGTGGCAGGAACTAAATATCGCGGTGAATTTGAAGATAGACTAAAAAAGGTAATGGATGAAATTCGCCAAGCAGGAAATATCATATTATTTATTGATGAACTTCATACATTAATTGGAGCAGGTGGAGCTGAAGGAGCAATTGATGCTTCAAATATTCTAAAACCATCATTAGCTAGAGGGGAGCTACAATGTATTGGAGCTACAACTTTAGATGAATATAGAAAATATATAGAAAAAGATGCTGCGTTAGAAAGACGTTTTCAGCCGATACAAGTAGATGAACCAACGAATGAGGAATCAATTCAAATCTTGAAAGGTTTACGTGATCGGTATGAAGCACACCATCGTGTGTCAATCAGTGATGACTCAATCATTGAGGCGGTAAAATTATCAGATCGCTACATTTCGGATCGCTTTTTACCTGACAAAGCGATTGATTTAATAGATGAAGCAGGATCAAAAGTTCGGTTGCGGTCTTATACGACACCACCAAATTTAAAAGAGCTTGAACAAAAATTAGATGAAATAAGAAAAGAGAAGGATGCAGCAGTACAAAGTCAAGAGTTTGAGAAAGCAGCCTCTCTACGGGATACTGAGCAACGCTTAAGAGAGCAATTAGAGGAAACAAAGAAAAGCTGGAAGCAGAAACAAGGTCAAGAAAACTGTGAAGTAACAGTAGAGGACATTGCTAAAGTTGTTGCTAGCTGGACAGGAATTCCAGTATCAAAACTTGCTCAAACTGAAACAGATAAATTGTTAAAATTAGAAGAAATCCTGCACTCGAGAGTAATTGGTCAAGAAGAAGCTGTGAAAGCAGTTGCCAAAGCTGTACGTCGAGCGCGTGCTGGATTGAAAGATCCGAAAAGACCTATTGGCTCATTTGTTTTTTTAGGCCCTACCGGTGTTGGTAAAACTGAACTAGCAAGAGCATTAGCAGAATCAATGTTTGGTGAAGAAGATGCAATGATCCGAATTGATATGTCTGAGTATATGGAGAAGCATTCGACGTCAAGGCTCGTAGGGTCACCGCCAGGTTATGTCGGTCATGATGAGGGTGGACAATTAACAGAAAAAGTTCGTCGTAAACCATACTCAGTTATTCTTCTAGATGAAGTTGAAAAAGCACATCCTGAAGTTTTTAATATTTTGCTTCAAGTGCTAGAAGACGGCAGATTAACTGATTCAAAAGGCCGTACAGTAGATTTTCGGAACACAGTGTTAATTATGACATCAAATGTTGGTGCAGATGCGCTAAGACGAAATAAATTTGTTGGATTTAATGTACAGGATGAAAACCAAAATTATAAAGATATGAAGGGGAAAGTGATGGATGAGCTGAAAAAAGCATTTCGTCCTGAGTTTTTAAATCGTATCGATGAAATTATTGTTTTCCATTCATTAGAGAAAAAGCATCTTAAAGAAATCGTGACATTAATGACAGAACAATTAACAAAAAGATTAGTGGAGCAAGAAATTGCCCTGGAAATTACAGACGCAGCAAAGGAAAAGCTAGCAGAAGAGGGAAATGACCTAGAGTATGGAGCACGTCCTTTGCGCAGAGCGATTCAAAAGCATGTTGAAGATTTGCTTTCTGAAGAATTGCTCAAAGGAACGATTGCAAAAGGTCAGAAAGTAATGCTAGATGTTGTTGAGAAAGAGTTTACTATTCGCTTAGTAGAAGAAATCGGTGAATTAAACCACTTATAAAATACGATAAGTAAGAAAAGAGGTATACGTCAGCATGTAAAGTCGTATACCTTTTCTTCTTTAGATCTACTTATATTGTCATAAAATATAATACACATAGGTATTTTAAATAGAGGAGCTTAACATAATGGCGAAAAGAAAAACAAAGTTTAGTTGTCAAACTTGTGGATATGAATCAGCAAAATGGATGGGAAAGTGTCCTGGGTGTAATGCATGGAATACAATGGTAGAAGAAATTGAACAGACTAAATCTGCTCGGAAGGGATCGTTTTATGTAGCACCTACTTCTACTAGTACAAAACCTACAGCTATAACCAAAATAGAAACAACGAACGAACCAAGAATGTATACAGATTTTGTGGAATTTAATCGGGTATTAGGTGGAGGTATTGTTAAAGGATCGCTTGTATTAATAGGTGGAGATCCTGGTATTGGAAAATCAACATTGTTATTGCAAGTATCATCAAAATTAGCACATTCTGAACATAAAGTATTATATATATCTGGAGAAGAATCGATAAAACAAACGAAGCTTCGTGCAGATCGACTAGAGGTTCACGGAGAGAATGTATTCGTGTTAGCTGAAACTGATTTACAGTATATATCAAAAGCAATTGAAGAGATGGAGCCATCATTTGTTGTTATTGATTCAATACAAACTATTTTTCACCCTGAGGTTACATCAGCTCCTGGCAGTGTCTCACAAGTAAGAGAATGTACCGCTGAGCTAATGAAAATTGCAAAAACGAAAGGCATCGCCACTTTTATTGTTGGTCATGTTACGAAAGAAGGCTCAATTGCTGGACCACGGTTACTTGAACATATGGTGGATACAGTTCTTTATTTTGAAGGTGAACGTCATCATACGTATAGGATATTAAGAGCAGTAAAAAACCGCTTTGGATCAACAAATGAAATAGGAATTTTTGAAATGAAGGAAATAGGTCTAACTGAAGTTCAAAACCCTTCGGAAATTTTTCTTGAGGAGCGTTCAAAAGGAGCAGCTGGATCTACAGTTGTAGCCTCTATGGAAGGAACAAGGCCCGTTCTCGTTGAAATACAAGCACTCATTTCACCAACAAGTTTTGGTAATCCACGAAGAATGGCAACTGGAATCGATCATAATAGAGTATCACTACTTATGGCTGTACTAGAAAAAAGAGTTGGGCTATTACTGCAAAATCAAGATGCATACTTAAAGGTTGCTGGAGGAGTCAAGTTAGATGAACCTGCAATTGATTTAGCTGTAGCCGTCAGTATCGCTTCAAGCTTTCGAGACCAACTATCAAATCCTACAGATGTAGTTATCGGAGAAGTTGGCTTAACTGGGGAAGTACGACGCGTTTCTAGAATTGAACAGAGAGTTCAGGAAGCTGTGAAACTTGGCTTTAAGAGGGTTATTTTGCCTGAGAAAAACTTAGGAGGATGGACTGTTCCAGCTGGAATTGTGGTAATTGGAGTATCATCTGTTAATGAGACCTTACAACATGCATTGGGAGGGTAGATAGTTAATGGAGAGAGTGCATAGCGAACAAATATTAGCAGACATATTAAAGCTAATTGCCCCTGGAACCCCTATACGGGAAGGGTTAGATAACGTATTACGTGCAAAAACCGGTGGATTAATCGTTGTTGGCTACAACGATAAAATGAAAAAATTGGTTGATGGTGGGTTTCAAATAAATTGTCAGTTCTCACCATCATATTTATATGAATTAGCTAAAATGGATGGTGCAATTATCTTAAATGAATTAGGGACGAAAATCTTAATATCCAATGCACAATTAGTTCCGGATTCTTGTATTGTTGTATCTGAAACGGGAATGAGGCACCGTACTGCAGAGAGATTTGCGAAACAAACTGGCAGCTTAGTCATTGCTATCTCACAACGCCGTAATGTTATTACGTTATATAAAGCTGACTTTCGCTATGTATTAAAAGATATTGGTGTCATTTTGACGAAAGCAAATCAAGCTATGCAAACACTTGAGAAATATCACGCTGTTTTGAATCAAAGTATGACCAATTTAGGTGCATTGGAATTTGAAGAACAAGTAACTTTTTCAGAAGTTTTACAAGTTCTACATCGTATTGAAATGGTGTTAAGAATTAAAAATGAGATCATCAGCTATGTCACTGAGTTAGGTTCTGAAGGAAGGTTAATACGACTACAAATGAACGAGTTAGTTGCCCATATTGAAGAGGAGGCAATTTTACTTATTAAGGATTATGCATGTGAAGCTAAGGAAGATATTGATGCAATGTTACTTAAAATACAAAAGCTTTCGAGCTCGGAGCTTCTTGATGATTATCTACTTTTAAAATTACTTGGGTATCCTCAAAATACAAATATAGATAAAGGTGTGATACCTCGAGGTTATCGAGCCTTATATAAAATACCACGTTTGCCATCAGTTGTTATAGAAAATTTAATAGAAACCTTCAAAAATATGAATCAAATTGTGAAAGCAAGTGTAGAACAATTAGATGAAGTAGAGGGGATTGGAGAAGTTCGAGCACGAAAAATTAAAGAAGGACTTAAAAGAATACAGCAGCAATTATTAATCGATCGTCAAATATAGTAGTCATTTGCAATCATCGCATAAAGGATGATATGCTAAGTGAAAGATGTCTTTATTTTACAAATATATTTCATCGCGGTTACAAATAGAAAAAATAATAGTAATAGTACGTTTCAATTATTGCAAACTGTTTATAATGTATAGAAGGAGGTGAAAGAATGTTAAAAAGAATTGTACAATTATTTTTTCTCATTATCGGTGGGATATTAGGTATATTTTATATTCCATATGTATTACCTTTAATGAATATTGATAACATTGCATTGTTAAGAGAACATTACATGCTAGCCATATTAGGTGCACTTATTTTCTTTCTTGTTACATTTTGGTTAGTAGATTATATAGTAAATTTGATACGTTGGTTAGAGGAGACTGTTGTCAAGGCTCCAGCAACTGATGTAGTCTTTGGGAGTCTAGGGTTAATCTTTGGCCTTATTGTTGCTTTTTTTATTAATATCCCAATACAAAAATTCCAATTTTTATTATTCAATACCATTATACCTATATTTTTGACTCTGTTATTAGGTTATTTGGGCTTTCAAATAGGTTTTAAAAAGCGAGACGACCTTATTAACTTATTTTCAATATCTAACCGTAAAGGAACAAAAAAAGGCAATGAAGAAGATTTTGAGCTGTATGATAAAAAATTAAAAATATTGGATACAAGTGTTATTATCGATGGTCGTGTAGCGGATATATGTCAAACAGGCTTTTTAGAAGGAACGATCGTCATACCCCAATTTGTCCTAGAAGAACTTCAGCATATCGCGGATTCAGCGGATGTGTTAAAGCGTAATAGGGGTAGAAGAGGGCTTGATATTTTAAATCGCATACAAAAGGAATTATCAAATAACGTTGAGATATATGAAGGTGATTTTGAAGATATACAGGAGGTTGATAGCAAGCTCGTAAAGCTAGCTAAAATTACTTCCGGAGTGGTAGTTACAAATGATTTTAACTTAAACAAAGTTTGTGAATTACAAAATGTAGCTGTGTTAAATATTAATGATTTGGCAAATGCCGTGAAGCCAGTAGTTCTTCCAGGAGAAGAGATGAATGTCCAAGTAATTAAAGATGGGAAAGAACAAAATCAAGGCATTGCGTATCTTGATGACGGAACGATGATTGTTGTTGAAGATGGAAGAGATTATATAGGTAAAAATCTTGATGTGTTAGTTACGAGTGTACTACAGACTTCTGCTGGGAGAATGATTTTTGCTAAGCCGAAGTTGTTAGAAAGAGCATTATAAGATATAATACTAAGTTTATAAATGATAAGGTTAGTGGTGAAGTGAACAAGTCCCTTAACCCTTATCATGCCTATACAAATGTTAGGAGAGCAGCATGATGTTATATAAGGTAGTCATTCCTGCAGCAGGACAGGGGAAAAGAATGAATGTAGGTATGAATAAACTGTTTATGTCATTACAGTCAACGCCAATCATAGCACGTACTTTAAAAGTTTTTGAAAATGATCCCCATTGTGTAGGGATTGTCCTAGTTATTAATTCACTAGATGAGAAATATATGAGGGAAATTGTTGAAGAGAACAACTTTTCGAAAATAGAAAAAATCGTGTATGGTGGAGCTGAGCGGCAACATAGTGTACATCTGGGCTTAAAAGCAGTACATAATGTTGATATTGTGCTCATTCACGATGGTGCTAGACCTTTTATTAAAATCGAGCATATTCATTCTTTAGTTAATACGGCATACAATGACGGGGCGGCTGTTCTTGCAGTACCTGTTAAAGATACTGTGAAGCGTGTTCTGGATTTGAAAGTGGAGGAAACATTTGAACGATCTAGCTTGTGGGCAGTGCAAACGCCACAAGCTTTTCGTATATCATTATTGGAAGAAGCGCATGAGCAAGCTATTAAAGATAAATATATTGGTACCGACGATGCCAGTTTAGTAGAACGACTAAATAAACAAGTAATTATCGTCGAAGGTGATTATCAAAATATCAAAATTACTACACCAGAAGATATCAAATTTGCACATGCAATTTTGGGTGAGTAGTTTAAATTATAAGCGAGTTAACATAGAGAGATAAAGTAACGGGAGTGAAGAGTTATGATTCGTATTGGGCAAGGTTTTGATGTTCATCAATTTGTTGATGATAGACCTCTAATATTAGGGGGAATTGAAATTCCCCACGTAAAAGGTTTGTTAGGACATTCAGATGCGGATGTATTATTACATACAATTGCAGATGCCAGTTTAGGAGCCATTGCTGCAGGGGATATTGGCAAACATTTTCCTGATACAGACCCGCAATATAAAAATGCTGATTCATCACTACTACTTCAACACGTGTGGA
Source organism: Cytobacillus sp. IB215665 (assembly GCF_033963835.1). Lineage (NCBI taxonomy): Bacteria > Bacillati > Bacillota > Bacilli > Caryophanales > Bacillaceae > Cytobacillus > Cytobacillus sp. IB215665. Next base: position 51,061 of record NZ_JAXBME010000023.1, on the reverse strand, counting down.
AGCTAGTAAAGAATGAAGGCTATGAATTGGGTAATGTGGATTGTACGATTATTGCTCAACAACCAAAAATGGCCCCATATATTGACCAAATGAGAGGGAGAATTGCTGAACTTCTAGAGGCTACTATTGACCAAGTAAATGTAAAAGCTACAACTACTGAAAAGCTTGGGTTTACAGGAAGAGAAGAAGGAATAGCTGCCCAAGTAGTTATTTTACTAAAAAAAATGTAGCAACATAGACATGCTTTGTATACAATCATGTTTGGTGATAAAATAACGATAATACTTTGCTATGTACAATTATGGGGGTAACAATTATGGTAAAAGATATAAGGGTTCGTTATGCGCCGAGTCCAACAGGACATTTACACATAGGGAATGCGCGTACGGCATTGTTTAATTATTTATTTGCTCGAAATAATGATGGCAAATTTATTATTCGAATTGAAGATACGGATAAAAAGCGTAACATTGTAGGTGGAGAAGAAAGCCAATTAAAATATTTATCTTGGCTAGGTATTAATTGGGATGAAAGTGTTGATGTAGGTGGGAATTATGGGCCTTATCGTCAATCGGAAAGAAATGATATTTATCAGCAGTATTATAAAGAACTATTAGAGAAAGATTTAGCATATAAATGTTATTGTACTGAGGAAGAACTAGAAAAAGAGCGCGAAGAGCAATCTTTAAATGGAGGCATGCCTCAATATTCAGGGAAATGCCGTCATTTAACGGATGAGCAACGCAAATCTTTAGAAGCCGAAGGTCGAAAACCTAGCATTCGTTTTAGAGTACCATCAGAAAAGACATACCGTTTTCAAGACATGGTAAAGGGTGAAGTGACTTTTGAATCACAAGATATTGGTGATTATGTCATTGTTAAGAAGGATGGTACCCCAACGTATAACTTTGCAGTAGCAGTTGATGATTATCTTATGAAAATTTCACATGTTTTACGTGGTGATGATCATATTTCTAATACACCAAAGCAAATGATGATTTATGAAGCTTTTGGATGGGAGTATCCTACATTTGGCCATATGACTTTAATTGTAAATGAGAGCCGGAAAAAGCTTAGTAAGCGCGACGAAGCGATTATTCAATTTATCGAGCAGTATGAAGAATTAGGTTATTTGCCAGAGGCTTTATTTAACTTTATTGCACTTCTAGGTTGGTCACCAGGTGGTGAAGATGAAGTATTTACAAAGGAACAATTGATTGATATTTTTGATGCTAAGCGCTTATCAAAATCACCTGCTCTATTTGATAAACAAAAATTGACATGGATGAACAATCAGTATATAAAACATCTAAATGCCGATGAAATCGTAAACTTATCCTTACCTCATTTAATTAAAGCTGGGCTCATACAGGAAAACGTGGATGAAGAAAATAGAGAGTGGGTTCGAAATTTAATTTTATTACATCAAGAAAAAATGAGTTACGGGGCAGAAATTATTGGCTTAACAAAATTGTTTTTTAAAACAGATATTGAGTATGATGAGGAAGCAAAAGTAGTTCTATCAGAAGAGCAAGTTAATGAGGTACTTACTGGGTTTCTGTCAGAGATTGAACAGCTTGAATCATTTAAAGCAGAGCATATTAAAGCAGCAATGAAATCTGTTCAAAAATCTACAGGCAACAAAGGTAAAAAGCTCTTTATGCCGATTCGTGTTGCGACAACAGGTCAAACACATGGCCCGGACTTACCAATGGCAATTGAGTTACTCGGTAAGGAAAAAATTAAAGAGCGGATAAAAAGCCTAATTAGTTAACTTTTTTTGAACTTTGTAATATAGTAAAGATATATCAATCGACGTTTAAATGTAGATTATAATATATATTTTGGGAAACAAGCTTTAACAAAATGAATGATACGTAATTACGTTGACGAGGAAAAGTAAATGAGCGGATAAAGATATTTAAGAGAGAACCATCATCGGCTGAAAGTGGTTCATATCTCCGTTTTTTGAAATGCACCTCTGAGTATTCTAGGTGAACTAATCTTTGATTAACTAGCTTAGGACGGATTCTCTTCCGTTAGAAGGGTTGAGTTGGGGTTGGCTTACATGTTTGAGCTACCTAAACAGGGTGGAACCGCGTGAAAACGTCTCTGTGCATAGGCATAGAGGCGTTTTTTCGTATATAGAAATGTACACGAATACAACTTGTGTTCATCGTATCTTTTCTTTTTTTTATAGTTTTTCGTAAATAACTAAACAAGAATATTACTAAAATTTGGTGCATCCTTTCTTCTATAAAACGATGACTTTTACGTAAAATGATATCTTTATCTTTTAGTATAGGTACAATAGCAACAAAGTTTACGAAAAGAGTTTTGTTAGAAATTCAACACCTTTATTGATGAGTTATGGAAAATATGGCCCTTACAGTCATTTCAACGTAAAACCATTTGATAGTATAGCATTCTATACATGCTAATTGTCTTGTTTTAACCTATGTTAGGGATGATTGAGGCTCTTGCACTTTTCTTGTCTTTTGAACAAATAATAAGAATGGAGGGGAACACCGTGTTTAAAATGTTTAAAGAAGATATTGAGGTGGTTTTTGAGCAAGATCCAGCTGCAAGAAGCTATATTGAGGTGATCCTTACTTATTCTGGGTTACATGCTATTTGGTCACATAGGATAGCTCACGGATTATTTAAGCGAAAACTGTTTTTTCTTGCTAGACTCATATCACAAATAAGCAGATTTTTTACTGGAATTGAAATTCATCCTGGTGCTCAAATCGGAAGGCGCTTATTTATTGATCATGGCATGGGTGTTGTCATAGGTGAGACGTGTGAAATTGGAGATAATGTTACGATTTATCAAGGTGTTACATTAGGAGGAACTGGTAAGGAAAAGGGTAAGAGACATCCGACTATTAAGGATAATGCACTTATCGCGGCAGGAGCAAAAGTACTAGGATCAATTACTATTGGAGAGAATTCAAAGATTGGGGGAGGCTCTGTTGTCTTACATGACGTTCCTGACAATTCTACAGCTGTTGGTATACCTGGAAGGATAGTTATAAAAAATGGTGTGCGTGTTAAAAAAGACTTTAATCATCGAGACTTACCAGACCCGATAGCTGATCGTATAAGAGAAATTGAATTAGAAATGAATGAATTACGAAATGAACTAGCAGAAATGAAAGAGAGGAAAACAGAACATGCCAATTCAAATTTATAATACACTTACTAGAGCAAAGGAATTATTCATTCCTATTGAGGAAAATAAGGTTACAATGTATAAGTGTGGACCAACAGTATATAACTATATCCATATTGGAAATGCACGACCTGATATTATATATGACACAGTTCGCAGATATTTTGAATATCGCGGGTATGATGTGAAATATATTTCCAACTTTACTGATGTTGATGACAAGATTATAAAAGCTGCTAACGAGTTAGGTGAGGACGTACCTACTGTCTCTGAGAGGTTTATTCAAGCATATTTCGAAGACGTTTCCGCGTTAGGGTGCAAAAAAGCGGATGCTCATCCACGAGTCACAGAAACGATGGACATTATTATTGACTTTATTCAAGCATTGATTAACAAAGGTTATGCCTATGAATCAGGTGGAGATGTTTATTATAAAACACGCGAATTTGATGGGTACGGAAAATTATCTCATCAATCAATTGACGAATTGCGAGTAGGTGCTCGAATTGAAGTTGATGAGAAGAAAAACGATTCAATAGATTTTGTTCTTTGGAAAGCAGCAAAGGAAGGAGAGATTTCCTGGGAAAGCCCATGGGGCTTAGGTAGACCTGGTTGGCATATCGAATGCTCTGCAATGGTACGGGAATATTTAGGAGATACAATAGATATTCATGCAGGAGGGCAAGACTTAATTTTCCCACATCATGAGAATGAGATAGCACAATCAGAAGCTTTAACAGGAAAAAAGCTTGCTAACTATTGGATGCATAATGGGTATATCAATATAGATAACGAAAAGATGTCGAAATCATTAGGGAACTTTGTTTTGGTTCATGACATTATTAAAGAGCATGACCCACAAGTGTTGCGCTTTTTTATGCTATCTGTACATTACCGTAATCCAATAAATTATAATATTGAATTACTTCAGAGTGCTAAAAGTAGCCTAGAGAGATTACGTACAGCTTATACGAATTTAAAACATCGGATGAATAGCAGTGCTAATTTAACTACAAATGATGATGAATGGATTCAAAATATTAGTCAATACAAAGTGAAATTTATTGAAGAGATGGATGATGATTTTAATACTGCGAATGCAATTACAGTATTATTTGACCTTTCTAAGACAGCAAATCTTTATTTAATGGAAAAAAACACTTCCAATCAAGTTATTCAACGATTTATATTGCTCTTTGAAGAAACCTTTAACGTGCTTGGACTCACATTAGAAAATAATGAGCTACTTGATGATGAAATAGAAGAACTGATTCAACAAAGAATAGATGCTAGAAAGAATAGGGACTTTGCATTATCTGATCAAATTCGAGATGAGTTAAAAGAGCGAAATATTATACTTGAAGACACTGCTCAAGGTACAAGATGGAGAAGAGGGTAAAGAAAATGTTACATTCACCTAATATTATTGATGTGAAACAGTTAAACAGTCTAGCTTTAGCATATATGGGTGATGCTGTATATGAAAGTCATGTGCGGCATCATCTATTACTAAAAGGTAATATTAGACCTAATCAATTACACAATATTGCTAAAGCATATGTGTCAGCGAAAGCGCAAGCAAATGTTATTCACTTCTTTCTCCAAAATGATATGCTTAGTATTGAAGAGCAAACAATTGTAAAGAGAGGGCGTAATGCAAAATCAGGTACCATTCCAAAAAATACAGATGTACAAACTTATCGATATAGCACAGCGTTTGAAGCTTTATTAGGATATCATTATTTAATGGGAAATGAAGATAGGTTTGAGGAGCTTGTAAGTGAATCTTTTCAATTTATTGAGAAACAAAAGAAAGGAGGTAAATGATGAATCAGGAATATATTATTGGCAAAAATCCTGTGTTAGAAGCGTTAAAATCAAAGCGGGAAATTAATAAGATTTGGATTGCTGAAGGATCACAAAGAGGGCAAATGCAACAGGTTGCTCAGCTTGCAAAGGATAAGCAAGTACCGATTTCATTTGTCCCAAAGAAAAAGATAGATCAAATGAACGATGGCAATCATCAAGGTGTTATTGCTCAAGTGGCTGCATACGAATACGCAAGCCTAGATGATCTATATCGTAAAGCAGAGGAAAAAGGAGAAATGCCCTTTTTTATCTTACTGGATGAAATTGAGGATCCACATAACCTGGGTTCTATCATGCGAACTGCAGATGCAGTTGGTGCTCATGGCATTATTATTCCGAAGAGAAGAGCGGTAGGATTAACTGCAACTGTTGCTAAAGCTTCAACCGGAGCGATAGAGTATATTCCAGTAGCCAAGGTGACAAATTTGTCTCGCACGATAGAAGAGCTCAAAGAAAATGGCATATGGATTATTGGTACAGATGCAAATGGTCAAGATGACTACAGGAGCATTGACGGAAATATGCCTTTAGGCCTTGTCATTGGTAGTGAAGGAAAAGGGATCGGAAGACTTATAAAAGAAAAATGTGATTTTCTCATTAATCTTCCTATGCGTGGGAAGGTAACATCTTTAAATGCATCGGTTGCTGCTGGCTTACTAATGTATGAGGTTTACCGTAAACGAATCCCGTTAGGGGACTAGCCTTTATGGATATCCTGATTGTTGATGGATACAACATTATAGGGGCATGGCCAAACTTAAGGCCTTTAAGGGATAAAGATTTTAACTCAGCTCGTGATAACTTAATCAATCAGATGGCTGAATATCAAGCTTATACTGGCTATAGAGTAATCATTGTTTTTGATGCTCATCTCGTTAAAGGCATTGAAAAGAAATTAAAAAACCACAAAGTAGAGATCATATTCACACGTGAGAATGAAACTGCAGATGAACGTATAGAGAAGCTCGTGAAAGAACTTAATAATATTCAAACGCAAGTTCATGTTGCAACATCAGATTATATGGAACAATGGACGATTTTTGGACAGGGCGCATTGAGGAAATCCGCACGAGAACTATACAATGAAATGACCGCAATTAAACAGCGAATTGAGAAGAAGGTCAAAGTAACACAACAAAAAAAGCCAAAGTCTAAAATACATCTTAGTGAAGAAGTTGCAGAAATTTTCGAAAAATGGAGACGTGGACAACGATGAGTAGTTGACGTTGAAAAAAATCGTGCTGTATAATATTTCTATATAACGGTCGGAGGGATCTGTGTGGTTTCGAACTTCAAAGGGAAGACAAGGGGAATATATGAGCAGTATGAGGATGAACATATTGTAGAATTAGTTCACAGTGGCAATAGTGAAGCGCTTGATTATTTGATCAATAAGTATAAAAACTTTGTCCGTGCAAAAGCGAGATCGTATTTCTTAATTGGAGCAGATCGAGAAGATATTGTTCAAGAGGGTATGATAGGCTTATATAAAGCAATACGTGATTTTAAAGAGGACAAGCTTACATCATTTAAGGCTTTTGCGGAATTATGTATAACGAGACAAATTATTACTGCTATTAAAACTGCTACTAGACAAAAACACATTCCGTTAAATTCCTATGTATCACTGGACAAGCCTATTTATGACGAGGAATCGGATCGAACACTAATGGATGTAATTTCTGGTACGAAGGTAATGAATCCAGAAGAACTCATTATAAATCAAGAAGAATATGATGATATTGAAGTGAAAATGTCAGAGTTATTAAGTGATTTAGAAAGAAAGGTATTAGTTCTTTATTTAGATGGCAGGTCTTATCAGGAAATTTCCGAAGATCTAAATCGTCATGTGAAATCTATTGATAATGCACTACAAAGAGTAAAAAGAAAGCTGGAGCGTTACTTAGAGCTGAGAGAGATAAGTTTGTAGCTTTCCTCCATTTCTTAACAGTTGTTGACATAGAAAAGAATGGTATGATAATCTTTTAAGGACATGTATGTCTATGGTAGGTGTTATCATGAGTAAAAAAATAGTCCTTGCATGCAGTGAGTGTGGAAGTCGAAACTATATAACTATGAAAACTGATGCAAAAACAGAGAAAAGACTTGAAATAAATAAGTTTTGTAAAACTTGTAATACACATACAACCCATCAAGAAGCAAAATAATTTTTAACAACCTAGATTATATAAAAACCGGCGCTGGAGGTTACGTATATGAAACGTTTAACAACATTTTTGCGTGATGTTGTACGTGAAATGAAGAAAGTAAGTTGGCCTAAACGAAAGGAATTGACTCGCTATACTATTACAGTACTATCAACTGTAGTATTTTTTGTGTTGTTTTTTGCTTTAACAGACCAAATTATTTCTTTTTTAATTGAATTAGTAGTTGAATAACAATTGCATTGTCATGGTATAATGATTGATAAAGTTAGTAGATGAAAAGCCCGGTAACGGGTTTTTTGATTTGGGAAGAAATGTATTTCGAGTAGGCGCTTTAGTAAGAAGACGAAGATAATCAAGGTATATAACCTGCTGATGAATGTTTTACGTCTGAATGTGCCTTTATGAAAATTGACGAAATGTTAATGGTCTCTTTAGGTGTAGGGAATTTAACCATCTCCTCGAGGTCACTATACCTTTTTACTAGAAGGCAAAAAAACGCCTTCAAGTGAGGTGACTCCAGTGCTTGTGTGGGATGAATGAGACGTTTGGACTTTGCTGAATGACTTGCTTCAGCAGCCATCGGCTCGAGGTTATAAGCCAATCCGTCATTAAGGATAAAAAGCAACCTTATTGATGGTTCGCCATATGTTTGTCACCGGTGAGTGTGCTGTTTGCGCTTTCAGTCTATTTTATTGTTGGGGAGGGAAGGACATAATAAGTCCTATCGAATGGAAAAGAATTGGTATGTTGTTCATACGTATTCAGGCTATGAAAACAAGGTAAAAGCAAATTTAGAAAAACGTGTTGAATCAATGGGAATGCAAGATAAAATATTTAGAGTTGTAGTTCCTGAAGAAGAAGAAACAGATGTGAAGAACGGAAAAAAGAAAGTCGTTAAGAAAAAGGTATTCCCAGGATATGTGCTAGTAGAAATCATAATGACAGATGACTCTTGGTATGTTGTAAGAAACACACCTGGAGTAACAGGTTTTGTCGGATCGTCAGGTTCTGGATCAAAACCAACTCCGTTGTTGCCAGATGAAATTACCCATGTGTTAAAAAGAATGGGTATGGAAGAAAAAGTTGTTGAGGTTGATTTTGAACTTAGTGAAACGGTAAAAGTGAAGGATGGTCCTTTTGCTAACTTTACAGGTAAAATTGAAGAGCTTGACGTTGATAAGAGTAAAGTTAAAGTTCTTGTAAATATGTTTGGGCGTGAAACGCCAGTTGAGCTAGACTTTGACCAAATAGAAAAAATATAACCAATTAAACTTGAAATGACACAAAAAAAGTGGTAATATTTCAAAGTCAGTATGTCTCAAAAAGTATGGGGCTAGATGATAATATATCTTTATTATAGTGAGTGTTCAAAAAGGATGAAGAAGTACAAGGAGGCTATGCTCCTAATTTCATGTACATATGCATCGTACATGAGAAGTGGTAATGCAAGTCGACTGAAGTCTCTTGACGGTTCCTTCTCTCAGACGATTTGGACATCCTCGAATAGATAATAAAGGTTTACGATGAGTGGGAGGGAATACCCTATTACCACATCACGGACTTTAAGGAGGTGTGTCTCGTGGCTAAAAAAGCAATAAAAGTTGTTAAGTTACAAATTCCTGCTGGTAAAGCAAATCCGGCACCACCGGTTGGACCAGCCTTAGGGCAAGCAGGTGTAAATATCATGGGATTCTGTAAGGAATTTAACGCTCGTACAGCTGATCAAGCTGGTTTAATTATACCGGTTGAAATTACAGTTTTTGAAGACCGTTCATTTACTTTTATTACGAAAACTCCACCTGCAGCAGTATTACTTAAAAAAGCTGCTGGAATCGAGTCTGGTTCAGGTGAACCAAACCGTAATAAAGTAGCGACTGTAAAACGTGACAAAGTACGCGAAATTGCTGAAACAAAAATGCCTGATTTAAATGCAGCAAACGTTGAATCAGCAATGCGAATGGTTGAAGGTACAGCCCGCAGTATGGGGATTGTTATTGAAGATTAATCGCGTGCATATATAGGTGTTGGGAGGTTGCGGCTATGAGTGCATTCTCATTCGCAACCTTTATTCGTGGGAGGTTGTTCCGTTAAAACCACAAATAAGGAGGAAATACAATGGCTAAAAGAGGTAAAAAGTACGTAGAGGCTGCTAAATTAGTAGACCGTACAAAAGCTTACCCAGTTGGAGAAGCGATTGAACTAGTTAAAAAAACAAACACAACAAAATTTGATGCAACGGTTGAAGTTGCTTTTCGTTTAGGAGTAGACCCTAAGAAAGCAGACCAACAAATCCGTGGTGCTGTCGTACTACCACATGGTACTGGTAAAGTACAACGTGTGTTAGTTTTTGCTAAAGGTGAAAAAGCGAAAGAAGCAGAAGCAGCGGGTGCTGATTTTGTTGGTGATAGCGACTACATTAATAAAATCAATCAAGGTTGGTTTGATTTTGATGTGATTGTTGCAACACCAGATATGATGGGTGAAGTAGGTAAATTAGGTCGAGTATTAGGACCTAAAGGTTTAATGCCTAACCCTAAAACAGGTACTGTAACATTTGATGTTGCGAAAGCTATTAATGAAATTAAAGCTGGTAAAGTAGAGTACCGTGTAGATAAGCAAGGTAACATTCATGTGCCAATTGGTAAAGTTTCCTTTGAAGAAGGAAAACTAGAAGAAAACTTTACTACAATTTTTGACACGATGGTAAAAGTGAAACCTGCAGCAGCGAAAGGTACGTACATGAAAAATGTATCAGTAACTTCAACGATGGGACCTGGAATTAAAATTGACCCTTCAACAGTAACTGGTGCAAACTAATTAATAAATAATTTGACAAACAGGTTATGATTCTATATAATCAGTCTTGTTGTTTAAATAGAATATGATTTATACCGTAGACAGTAGGTGCTCGCAATGAGCTTAATTTCCCACCGAGGTGTTTTGTAAATATACAGTGTAGTAACAGAATGTTAATTATTGTATATCAAACCTCCTTGTCTTATAGATATGGAGGTTTTTTGCTGAAAGAGAAAGATAAATTTCGGCATACACCAAGCGGTATAAGTAACCAGAGAAAAATCATAGGAGGTGTAGGGATGAGTAACGCAGTTGAACAAAAACAGCAGATCGTAACGGAAATTGCTGATAAACTTCGTGGTAGTAAATCAACGGTAGTAGTAGACTATCGTGGTTTAACTGTTGCAGAAGTAACAGAACTTCGTAAGCAACTTCGTGAAGCAGGTGTTGAATTTAAAGTATATAAAAATACTTTAACACGTCGTGCAACAGAAGAAGCTGGTTTAGAGGGGTTGAACGAACATTTAACTGGACCAAATGCAATTGCTTTTGGTGTTGAAGATGTAGTAGCTCCTGCGAAAATTCTTAACAACTTTGCGAAGGACCATGAAGCACTTGAGATTAAAGCGGGTGTTATTGAAGGTAATATCGCATCAGTAGAAGACGTTAAAGCTCTTGCAGAACTTCCATCACGCGAAGGATTATTATCTATGTTGCTTAGCGTTCTTCAAGCACCTATTCGAAATCTTGCTCTTGCAACAAAAGCTGTTGCAGATCAAAAAGAAGAACAAGGCGCATAATTTAAGTAAACAAATAGTATTCGTATAAAAAATTACAACTTTTCAAGGAGGAAATTATAATGACTAAAGAACAAATCATTGAAGCAGTTAAGGAAATGACTGTTTTAGAATTAAACGACTTAGTAAAAGCTATTGAAGAAGAATTTGGTGTAACTGCTGCTGCTCCTGTAGCTGTAGTAGGTGGAGCTGCTGGTGGAGACGCTGCTGCTGAAAAAACTGAATTTGATGTAGAACTAACAAGTGCTGGTTCACAAAAAATTAAAGTTATCAAAGCTGTTCGTGAAATCACTGGTCTTGGCCTAAAAGAAGCTAAAGAATTAGTTGATAACACTCCAAAAACACTTAAAGAAGGCGTTTCTAAAGACGAAGCTGAAGAACTTAAAGCGAAGCTTGAAGAAGTTGGAGCTGGCGTAGAAGTTAAGTAATTTTGTTGAATAATAAAAAAGCTCGCTAATAATATTAGCGAGCTTTTTTTAAGACTCATATTGTTAAAAATGCTGTTGTTGTTTTCACATACATTTGAGTAACTGATGTCTTTAGAGATAAAATATTCCAATAACGTTAGTTATATTAGTTTTTAGCTCTTTTGAAGAAAAGCCAGCAATCATTTGAAACCTTAAGATAAGATGCTGCGAATGGTTAATTTCTAAGGGTGTGAAACAACAATTCATGCGAAAGAAGTTAATGCAAAATCTTAAGAAGGACAGGGGGTCGTTTTTTGGGGGATCATTATTTTACAGATAAGCCTAAAGTGAATAGCAATCCGCAAACTTGGAGTTATGAACTAAAGGGCTTTATGTTTTCTTTTATTACAGATAATGGTGTATTCTCGAAAAGTGAAGTTGACTTCGGTTCTAAATTATTAATACAACATTTTGAGCCTTCTAAAGCAGGTGGTTCTATACTTGATATTGGCTGTGGTTACGGGCCGATTGGTCTTTCGATTGCAAAAGCATTCCACAAACAACAGGTGGAAATGGTTGATGTTAATGAACGAGCACTTGAGTTAGCTCAGAAAAATAAGCAATTGAATGGTGTTACAAATGTAACTATTTATAAAAGTGATTTGTTTGAGGGTGTAAGTCAACGGTGTTTTTCTGCGATATTATCAAATCCACCTATTCGAGCAGGGAAAAAAGTAGTTCATACGATATTAGAAAAAAGTATCGATTATTTAGATGATGGTGGAGAACTATGGGTTGTTATTCAGAAAAAGCAAGGAGCTCCCTCAGCAGTTGAAAAGCTTAAAGCAATCTTCAGTGAAGTAGAGATTGTTATTAAGAAAAAAGGCTATTATATCATAAAAGCAAAAAAAAGTTGACGGTTATTTTTTGTTGTGTTAACATTATAAAATGCCAAATATGTATTTTTTCTAATATAATTGAAAAAATTATCATATCAGTTGTATATTGTTTAGTTTGAATGGAAAAACTAAAAAAATCAATAGTTCGTGAGTAAAATGTGGTTTTCTAAAAAGAAACCCTTTTATTTTTTGCCTTATGACTGATGATCTTTCAGTTCGTAAGACAAATATATATATGCAGTAATAATAAAACGCTTGATTTGAGGGGTGAATCAGTTGACAGGTCAAGTAGTTCAGTTTGGACGACACCGCCAACGAAGAAGTTACGCTCGTATTAGTGAAGTATTAGAATTGCCAAATCTTATTGAAATTCAAACCTCTTCATATCAGTGGTTTCTTGATGAGGGTCTTAGAGAAATGTTTAGAGATATTTCTCCAATTGAAGATTTTACAGGTAACCTTTCACTTGAGTTTATTGATTATAGCTTGGGTGAGCCTAAGTACCCTGTAGCAGAATCGAAGGAACGCGATGTTACATATTCTGCTCCACTGCGCGTAAAAGTACGCTTAGTGAATAAAGAAACAGGTGAAGTGAAGGACCAGGATGTATTTATGGGAGATTTCCCGTTAATGACAGAAACAGGTACGTTTGTTATTAACGGTGCTGAGCGAGTAATTGTTTCTCAGCTTGTACGCTCACCTAGTGTTTATTACAGTGGCAAAGTTGATAAAAACGGTAAAAAGGGTTTTACAGCAACTGTAATTCCAAACCGAGGAGCATGGTTAGAATATGAAACTGATGCGAAGGACGTAGTATACGTGCGTATCGATCGTACTCGGAAGTTACCGGTTACGGTTCTTTTGCGTTCGTTAGGGTTTGGGTCTGATCAAGAAATCATCGATTTAATTGGTGATAACGAATATATCCGCAACACCCTTGAAAAAGACAACACCGAAAGTACTGAAAAAGCACTACTAGAAATATATGAACGTCTACGACCAGGTGAACCACCTACAGTAGATAATGCAAAAAGCCTACTAGAGTCTCGTTTCTTCGATCCGAAGCGCTATGATCTAGCTAGTGTAGGACGCTATAAAATTAACAAGAAGTTGCATCTAAAAAATAGATTATTTAATCAACGTTTAGCTGAAACACTTGTTGATTCTGAAACTGGTGAAATCATTGCTGAAAAAGGAACTTTGTTAGATCGTAGGACACTAGATCGCATACTTCCTCAGCTAATTGATGGAGCTGGGTTTAAAAGCTTCCATACAATAGGTGGAGTAATAGAAGAAGAGATTTTACTGCAGTCTATTAAAATTTATGCACCTAGTGATGCAGATGGTGAGCAAGTAATTAATGTGATCGGCAATGCTTATATTGAGGAGTCTGTTAAGAATATTACTCAAGCTGACATTATTGCTTCTATTAGTTACTTCTTTAATCTATTACATCAAGTAGGAGATACGGATGATATTGACCATTTAGGTAATCGTCGTCTTCGCTCGGTTGGAGAATTACTCCAAAATCAATTCCGTATTGGGCTATCAAGAATGGAACGTGTTGTGCGTGAAAGAATGTCTATACAAGATACGAATACGATCACGCCACAACAACTTATTAATATAAGGCCTGTTATTGCATCTATAAAAGAATTCTTTGGAAGCTCTCAGCTTTCTCAGTTTATGGACCAAACAAATCCGTTAGCTGAATTAACACATAAACGTAGATTATCAGCGCTTGGACCAGGTGGTCTGACCCGTGAACGTGCCGGGTTCGAGGTCCGAGATGTTCACTACTCACATTACGGTCGGATGTGTCCTATTGAAACACCAGAGGGTCCAAACATCGGGCTAATCAACTCATTATCATCTTTTGCAAAGGTAAATCGATTTGGTTTTATAGAAACACCATATCGAAAAGTTGATCCTGAAACTGGTAAAGTGTCTAGCAAAATAGATTATCTTACTGCAGATGAAGAAGATAACTATGTAGTTGCACAGGCTAATTCAAGGCTAGCTGAAGATGGAACATTCATAGATGATGATGTATTTGCCCGTTTCCGTGGTGAAAATATTGTTGTCAAGAGTGAGCGCGCTGACTATATGGATGTATCTCCTAAACAAGTCGTTTCTGCTGCAACAGCTTGTATACCGTTCTTAGAAAACGATGACTCTAACCGTGCATTGATGGGAGCGAACATGCAACGTCAAGCTGTACCGTTGATGCAACCTGAGGCACCAAGAGTTGGTACAGGTATGGAATACGTATCTGGTAAGGATTCAGGGGCAGCTGTAATTTGTAAACATCCGGGAATAGTAGAGCGTGTTGAAGCGAAAGAGGTTTGGGTAAGAAGGTATGAAGAAGTAGACGGTCAAAAGATCAAAGGTAACCTTGATAAATATCGTTTATTAAAATTTATTCGTTCAAACCAAGGTACATGCTACAACCAACGTCCAATTGTAGCTGTTGGTAATGAAGTAAAAAAGGGAGAAATCCTTGCTGATGGACCTTCGATGGAGTTGGGAGAATTAGCGCTAGGTCGTAATGTACTTGTTGGATTTATGACGTGGGACGGCTATAACTATGAAGATGCGATCATCATGAGTGAACGACTAGTGAAAGATGATGTCTATACTTCAATCCATATCGAAGAATACGAATCAGAGTCACGTGATACAAAGCTTGGTCCTGAAGAAATCACTCGTGATATTCCTAATGTGGGTGAAGATGCACTTCGTAATTTAGATGAACGCGGTATTATTCGGATCGGTGCTGAAGTGAAGGATGGAGATCTACTAGTAGGTAAAGTAACACCTAAAGGTGTAACGGAGCTTACTGCTGAAGAACGTTTACTCCATGCGATTTTCGGAGAAAAAGCACGTGAAGTTCGTGATACTTCACTTCGTGTTCCTCATGGTGGAGAAGGAATCATCCTGGATGTAAAGGTGTTTAATCGCGAAGATGGGGATGAATTACCACCTGGAGTTAATCAGCTTGTTCGAGTATATATTGTTCAAAAACGTAAGATTTCTGAAGGTGACAAAATGGCAGGACGTCACGGAAATAAAGGTGTAATTTCAAGAATCTTACCTGAAGAAGATATGCCATATTTACCAGACGGTACGCCGATTGATATAATGTTAAACCCATTAGGGGTTCCTTCCCGGATGAACATCGGTCAGGTATTAGAATTACATCTTGGAATGGCTGCTAGAAAACTCGGTATACATGTTGCGTCTGCGGTATTTGATGGTGCTCGCGAGGAAGACGTATGGGATACATTACAAGAGGCAGGTATGGCTCGTGATGCGAAAACAGTCTTGTATGATGGACGTACAGGAGAGCCATTTGACAATCGTGTATCAGTCGGTGTTATGTATATGATTAAACTAGCGCATATGGTTGATGATAAGCTACACGCTCGTTCAACGGGTCCATATTCACTAGTAACTCAACAACCATTGGGTGGTAAAGCTCAATTTGGTGGTCAGAGGTTTGGTGAAATGGAGGTTTGGGCACTTGAAGCATACGGTGCTGCATATACACTACAAGAGATTCTAACTGTTAAGTCAGATGATGTAGTAGGTCGTGTGAAAACGTATGAATCTATTGTCAAAGGTGAAAATGTACCTGAGCCTGGTGTTCCTGAGTCATTTAAAGTATTAATTAAAGAGCTACAAAGTTTAGGTATGGACGTTAAAATGCTCTCTAGTGATGAACAAGAAATAGAAATGCGTGATACTGAAGATGATGATGATCAACAAAATGCTAGTGTATCTATAGATGAAGAAGCTCCTGTAGAACAAGAGGCAGATGCAGTGGTTAAAGAGTAGAGATAGTAAAAAGCTATACTTATTTCAAAGGGGAAATCCCCTTTGAAATTCTATATTAATACGTGTTCAAAAATGGACGGCGAAAACATCTTGTGTTAGTTTAACAATTGTTCTTCACTAGCTTTTTGAACATCTAGGTATAATTGAGTTTGGGTGTAAAGGGAAAACCTGAGACTAAAAGGGAGGTAGGCCCCTTGATAGACGTAAATAACTTTGAATATATGAAAATTGGACTCGCTTCACCAGATAAGATTCGCTCATGGTCATTCGGTGAAGTAAAAAAACCTGAAACGATAAACTACCGTACTCTTAAACCAGAGAAGGACGGTTTATTTTGTGAACGCATATTTGGTCCTACAAAAGATTGGGAATGTCATTGTGGAAAATATAAACGTGTTCGTTATAAAGGTGTAGTTTGTGACCGATGTGGAGTAGAAGTCACGCGTGCTAAAGTTCGTCGTGAACGCATGGGGCATATTGAACTCGCTGCACCGGTAACGCACATTTGGTATTTCAAGGGTATTCCAAGTCGTATGGGACTTGTATTAGATATGTCTCCTCGTGCACTAGAAGAGGTAATATATTTTGCGTCTTACGTAGTAACTGAATCAGGGGATACGCCGTTAGACAAGAAGCAGTTGCTCTCTGAGAAAGAATTTCGTGTGTATCGAGAAAAATATGGGCAAACATTCCAGGCTTCAATGGGAGCAGAAGCGATTAAAAAGCTTCTTCAGGATATTAATTTAGAAAAAGAAGTAGACAGTCTAAAAGAAGAATTAAAAACAGCACAGGGCCAGCGTCGTACTCGTGCCATCAAACGACTTGAAGTGCTTGAGGCATTTAGAAACTCTGGCAATCATCCATCGTGGATGATTTTGGATGTCTTACCAGTTATCCCACCTGAACTTCGCCCGATGGTACAGCTTGATGGTGGAAGGTTTGCTACATCAGATTTAAACGATTTATATCGTCGTGTAATAAATAGAAATAATCGCTTGAAGCGTTTATTAGATCTTGGTGCACCGAGCATTATCGTACAAAACGAGAAGCGTATGCTTCAAGAAGCTGTTGACGCACTTATAGATAATGGTAGACGCGGAAGACCGGTAACAGGGCCAGGGAATAGACCTCTTAAATCATTATCGCACATGTTAAAAGGGAAGCAGGGACGTTTCCGTCAAAACCTCCTAGGTAAACGTGTCGATTATTCAGGTCGTTCTGTAATCGTAGTTGGACCTAATTTGAAAATGTATCAGTGTGGATTACCGAAAGAGATGGCAATTGAACTGTTCAAGCCATTTGTTATGAAAGAGCTAGTAGAAAAAGGTCTTGCTCATAATATTAAAAGTGCAAAACGTAAAATTGAGCGTTTACAGCCAGAGATTTGGGATGTATTAGAATCAGTTATTAAAGAGCACCCAGTTTTACTAAATCGTGCACCAACATTGCATAGATTAGGTATTCAAGCGTTTGAACCTACTTTGGTGGAAGGTCGAGCAATTCGTCTCCATCCGTTAGTTTGTACAGCATATAACGCTGACTTTGACGGTGACCAAATGGCAGTTCACGTACCTTTATCATCAGAAGCACAAGCTGAGGCACGTCTTCTTATGCTAGCAGCTCAAAATATCTTAAATCCTAAGGACGGAAAACCAGTTGTTACACCATCGCAGGATATGGTTTTAGGTAACTACTATTTAACGATGGAACGAGAAGGAGCCGTTGGAGAAGGAATGATATTTAATGATACTGATGAAGCACTTCTAGCGTATCAAAATGGCTATGTCCATCTTCATACGAGAGTAGCTGTAAATGCAGGTACATTAAATAATCCAAACTTCACGGAAGAACAAAATAATCAATTACTTATAACAACAGTAGGTAAGTTAGTCTTCAATGAAATTTTACCTAAGTCATTTCCGTACATTAATGAGCCAACCAAGTCTAACTTAGAAGAAAAAACACCAGAGAAGTATTTTATTGAGAAGACGGTTAATGTTAAGGAAGAGATTAAAAAACGTCCAATCATTGATCCGTTCAAGAAGAAAATTCTTGGTAATGTCATTGCTGAAGTGTTTAAACGATTCAAGATCACCGAAACATCCAAAATGCTTGACCGCATGAAAGATTTAGGCTTTAAGTATTCTACAAAGGCTGGTATTACAGTTGGAGTATCAGACATTGTCGTGTTACCTGAAAAACAAGAAATATTAAATCAAGCTCAGAACAAAGTAGATACTGTCATAAAGCAATTCAGGCGCGGACTTATTACAGATGATGAGCGTTTTGATCGAGTGATATCTATTTGGAGCTCAGCTAAGGATGTTATTCAAGGGAAATTAATGGCGTCATTAAATAAGCGTAACCCAATCTTTATGATGAGTGATTCAGGTGCTCGTGGTAACGCATCTAACTTTACTCAGCTTGCAGGGATGCGCGGACTCATGGCCAACCCAGCTGGTAGAATTATTGAATTACCGATTAAATCAAGTTTCCGTGAAGGGCTGAACGTACAAGAGTACTTTATTTCTACACACGGTGCTCGTAAAGGTTTAGCAGATACAGCGTTAAAAACAGCTGACTCTGGTTACTTAACTCGTCGTCTAGTTGATGTTGCCCAGGATGTTATTGTACGTGAAGACGACTGCGGCACGGACAGAGGATTGTTTATTCGTTCATTAATGGAAGGTACTGAAGTAATTGAGAAGCTTGAAGAGCGTTTGATTGGTAGATATGCTCGTAAAGCAATTAAACACCCAGAAACAGGGGAAGTTTTTGTTGCAGAAAATGAACAAATTGATGAAGATCTTTCGCGTGTAATAGTTGAAGCGGGTGTTGAAGAAGTTTGGATCCGTTCAGCATTCACATGTAATACCCGTCATGGAGTATGTAAGAAGTGTTATGGACGCAATTTAGCTACTGGATCGGAAGTTGAAGTTGGGGAAGCTGTTGGTATTATTGCTGCTCAATCAATTGGAGAACCAGGAACACAGTTAACAATGCGTACATTCCATACAGGTGGGGTTGCAGGAGACGATATTACCCAAGGTCTCCCTCGTGTTCAAGAATTATTTGAAGCACGAAATCCAAAAGGTCAAGCGATTATTTCTGAAATCGATGGAACTGTCGTCGAAATCAAAGAAGCGCGTGATAGACAGCATGAAATTGTTATACGAAATGATGTAGAAACAAGAAATTATCTTGCACCATATAACGCAAGATTGAAAGTAGCGGAAGGTTCGGTCATTGAGCGTGGCCAAGAGCTAACTGAAGGTTCAATCGATCCTAAAGAGCTGTTGAAAGTAAAAGATATGACTGCTGTTCAGGAGTACTTACTCAAAGAAGTTCAACGCGTATACCGTATGCAAGGTGTTGAGATTGGTGATAAACATATCGAAGTAATGGTAAGACAAATGCTTCGTAAAGTACGTGTCCATAATGCTGGTGATACAAATGTGTTACCTGGATCGTTACTAGATATTCACCAATTTACAGATGCAAATGAAAAAGTGCTATTAGAAGGTAAAACACCTGCAACTGGTCGTCCAGTACTATTAGGTATTACGAAAGCGTCATTAGAGACAGATTCTTTCTTATCAGCCGCTTCATTCCAAGAAACAACGCGTGTGTTAACGGATGCAGCTATTAAAGGTAAACGTGATGATTTACTTGGGTTGAAAGAAAATGTAATTATTGGTAAATTGGTTCCCGCTGGTACTGGAATGACACAGTATCGCAAAGCCACACCAGAATTACCATCGATCATTGAAGAAGAAGCTGCAGTAATTGTTGACTGAAGTTTATAGAGGAGTGTTTGTAACCTCCTCTATAAGCAAGTTTTTTTCTTGTTGACATTTGTTGAACAGAATGTTATTATAGCAAAGGTGTTTCAAATAACCTGTTACTTTGGAGGATATTAAAGTTGTCTTATGAAAAAGTATCACAGGCAACAAAGATTATAATAGGTACAAAGCAGACGGTTAAAGCTCTCAAATCGGAAGCTGTGAAAGAAGTGATCGTTGCTGCTGATGCTGATGAACGCATAATTAGTAAAATTGTGAATGTAGCTAAAGCGAACGATGTGCCTATTAATAAAGTAGATTCAATGAAACAGCTAGGTAGAGCTTGTGGAATTGAAGTGGGAGCAGCAACAGTTGCAATTATTTATTAAAACTGTTTTTGTGGAAATATCATTTTCTACAAAAACTTTGTTTTTGTAAAAAAATGAACCACCTGGATGTGTGGTCTTAGCAACATACGGAAGGAGGAAACAAGATGCCTACTATTAATCAATTAGTACGCAAAGGTCGCGAGACGAAAGTTAAAAAATCAATGTCCCCTGCTTTGAATAAAGGGTACAATAGCTTCAAAAAGTCACAAACTAACGTTTCATCTCCACAAAAACGTGGTGTATGTACACGTGTAGGTACAATGACACCTAAGAAGCCGAACTCAGCACTTCGTAAATATGCTCGTGTTCGTTTAACGAATGGAATTGAAGTTACAGCATATATTCCTGGGATTGGACATAATCTACAAGAACATAGTGTTGTATTAATCCGTGGCGGACGTGTAAAAGACTTACCAGGGGTACGTTATCACATCGTTCGTGGTGCGTTAGATACTGCTGGTGTTGATAACCGCATGCAAAGTCGTTCTAAATATGGAACGAAAAGACCTAAAGCAGCAAAGAAATAACAACATAGTAAGAACAATGACTGAAAGGAGGAATATCAATGCCTCGTAAAGGACCCGTTGCAAAAAGAGACGTGTTACCAGATCCGATTTACAATTCAAAGCTAGTAACACGCTTAATTAATAAAATGATGGTTGATGGAAAAAGAGGAAAGTCTCAAGATATTCTTTACAAATCGTTTGAATTAGTAAAAGAACGTTCTGGTAAAGAAGCTATGGAAGTTTTTGAGCAAGCTCTTAAAAACATCATGCCAGTATTGGAAGTTAAAGCTCGCCGTGTTGGTGGATCTAACTATCAAGTACCAGTTGAGGTGCGCCCTGATCGTCGTACTACATTAGGACTTCGTTGGTTAGTAAACTATGCACGTCTTCGTGGAGAAAGAACGATGGAAGAGCGTTTAGCTAACGAAATTTTAGATGCAGCTAACAATACAGGTGCTGCAGTTAAAAAGCGTGAAGATACGCATAAAATGGCTGAAGCGAATAAAGCATTTGCTCATTATCGTTGGTAAGCCAATAAACTTGATCGACCTAATAAAGAGCAATGTGAATCATTATAAGATCTCCATTGACTCTTTGATGGTCAACTAATAATTATAATACGATACTTTATAATGGAAGGAGAAAGACCCAATGGCAAGAGAGTTCTCCTTAGAAAAGACTCGAAATATCGGTATCATGGCACATATTGATGCTGGTAAAACAACAACAACTGAGCGTGTACTTTATTACACTGGTCGTATTCATAAAATCGGTGAAACTCATGAAGGTGCATCTCAAATGGACTGGATGGAGCAAGAACAAGAACGTGGTATTACTATTACTTCTGCTGCAACAACTGCACAGTGGGAAGGTCACCGCGTTAATATCATCGATACACCAGGACACGTAGACTTCACTGTTGAAGTTGAGCGTTCACTTCGTGTGCTTGACGGAGCAGTAGCAGTTCTTGATGCTCAATCAGGCGTTGAGCCTCAAACTGAAACAGTTTGGCGACAGGCGACTACTTACGGAGTTCCCCGAGTGGTGTTCGTTAATAAAATGGACAAAATCGGTGCAGACTTCTTATATTCTCTAAGCACTATTCACGATCGTTTACAAGCCAATGCAGCTGCAATTCAACTACCAATCGGAGCGGAAGATGAATTCCACGGGATTATCGATTTAGTTGAAATGAACGCTGTTTTTTACGGGAACGATTTAGGAACTGATATAGAAGTTCGTGAAATTCCTGAAGAGTATATGGATCAAGCTGAAGAATACCGTGAAAAATTAGTTGAAGCGGTTGCCGAGCTTGATGAAGATTTAATGGAAAAATACTTAGGCGGCGAAGAAATTACTAAGGAAGAGCTTAAAGCTGCAATCCGTCAAGGAACAGTTAATGTTGAGTTCTATCCAGTAATTTGTGGATCAGCTTTCAAAAACAAAGGTGTTCAATTAATGCTTGATGCAGTTGTTGACTATCTTCCATCACCATTAGATGTTCCGGCTATCAAAGGTACTCTTCCTGATACTAACGAAGAAGTTACTCGCCCTTCTAGTGACGATGAGCCATTCTCAGCACTTGCATTTAAAGTTATGACAGACCCATTTGTTGGTAAATTAACATTCTTCCGTGTTTACTCAGGAACATTAGACGCGGGTTCATATGTACAAAACTCAACAAAAGGTAAGCGTGAACGTGTAGGTCGTATTTTACAAATGCACGCAAACTCACGTGAAGAGATATCAAAAGTTTATGCTGGTGATATTGCAGCTGCAGTTGGACTAAAAGTTACAACTACAGGTGATACGTTGAGCGAAGAGAAAAATCAAGTTATTCTTGAGTCTATGGAATTCCCTGAGCCGGTAATTTCACTTTCGATCGAACCAAAATCAAAAGCTGACCAAGATAAAATGACAACAGCACTTCAAAAACTTCAAGAAGAAGATCCAACGTTTAGAGCACATACTGACCAAGAAACAGGCCAAGTAATTATCGAAGGTATGGGTGAATTACACTTAGACATCCTCGTTGATCGCATGCGCCGTGAGTTCAAGGTAGAAGCAAATGTAGGTGCTCCACAGGTTGCATATCGTGAAACTTTCCGTGCTGCTGCAAAAGTTGAAGGGAAATTCGCGCGTCAATCAGGTGGACGTGGACAATTCGGTCACGTTTGGATCGAATTTGAGCCAAATGAAGAAGGTAAAGGCTTTGAATTTGAAAATAAAATTGTCGGTGGTGTAGTTCCACGTGAGTACATTCCAGCCGTTGGAGCTGGATTAGAAGATGCAATGGGCAATGGTGTACTTGCTGGGTATCCACTAGTTGATGTGAAAGCTGCTCTTGTAGATGGTTCTTACCATGATGTTGACTCATCTGAGATGGCCTTTAAAATCGCAGCATCTATGGCATTGAAAAATGCGATCTCTAAATGTAACCCAGTCATCCTTGAACCTATTATGAAGGTTGAAGTTGTAATGCCTGATGAGTACTTAGGAGACATCATGGGTGACGTTACATCACGTCGTGGTCGCGTTGAAGGTATGGAAGCTCGCGGTAACGCACAGGTCGTTCGTGCGATGGTTCCATTATCTGAAATGTTTGGGTATGCTACTGCATTGCGTTCTAATACGCAAGGTCGTGGTACATTCTCAATGCACTTTGATCACTACGAAGAAGTACCAAAAGCAATTTCAGAAGAAATTATTAAGAAAAATAAAGGTGAATAATTGATTTATTCCATTTATTAAAGTATAACTACTTATGTAAGAAAGAAAGTAGTTCAAGATAGCAACTACTATCTTATATAAATTATGATATGTATATTAAGGAGGATAAATTATAATGGGTAAAGAAAAATTCGATCGTTCCAAAACACATGCGAATATCGGTACAATTGGTCACGTTGACCACGGTAAAACAACTTTAACTGCTGCTATTACAACTGTTCTTGCTAAAAAAGGTGGAGCAGAGGCACAAGCATATGATCAAATTGATGCAGCGCCAGAAGAGCGTGAGCGTGGAATCACAATTTCTACTGCACACGTTGAGTACGAAACTGACACTCGTCACTATGCACACGTAGATTGCCCAGGACATGCTGACTATGTTAAAAATATGATCACTGGTGCGGCGCAAATGGATGGAGCTATCCTAGTTGTTTCAGCTTCTGATGGTCCAATGCCACAAACTCGTGAGCACATCCTTCTTTCTCGTCAGGTTGGTGTACCTTACATCGTTGTTTTCTTAAACAAATGTGATATGGTAGATGACGAAGAGTTACTAGAATTAGTAGAAATGGAAGTGCGTGACTTATTATCTGAGTATGACTTCCCTGGTGATGACATTCCTGTTATCCAAGGTTCAGCTCTTAAAGCTCTTGAAGGAGACGCTGCATACGAAGAAAAAATTATTGAGTTAATGGCTGCAGTTGATGACTACATCCCAACTCCAGAGCGTGACACAGAAAAAGATTTCATGATGCCAGTTGAGGATGTATTCTCGATCACTGGTCGTGGTACAGTTGCTACTGGTCGTGTTGACCGCGGTAAATTAAATGTTGGAGATGAAATCGAAATCATCGGTTTAGCTGAAGAGTCAAGCAAAACTACAGTTACTGGTGTAGAAATGTTCCGTAAGCTTCTTGATTATGCTGAAGCTGGAGACAACATTGGTGCATTACTTCGTGGTGTATCACGTGAAGACATTGAGCGTGGGCAAGTTTTAGCTAAGCCTGGTTCAATTACTCCACACCAAAAATTTAAAGCTGAAGTTTACGTATTATCAAAAGAAGAAGGTGGACGTCATACTCCATTCTTCACAAACTACCGTCCTCAGTTCTACTTCCGTACAACTGATGTAACTGGTATCGTTAATCTTCCAGAAGGCGTAGAAATGGTTATGCCTGGGGATAACATTGAAATGACAGTTGAGCTTATCGCTCCTATCGCACTTGAAGAAGGTACTAAATTCTCTATTCGTGAGGGTGGACGTACTGTAGGTGCTGGAGTAGTAGCTACTATCACTGAGTGATAATAGATAAGAAACAGGTTTGCGTTTATACGTAGACCTGTTTTTTTATGGAATGGTTCCTTGTTAAACAATATTAAGATCTAAAAGTCACCTAAAGGGACATTAACAAAAACTGCTAACAGTATGTTGTGCTAGAGTAATTGAAAAGAGACTGTAAGGCGTGTATACTAAGTCGTGGGTTAAAAAAATTGATAGATTAAAATTTGCTATTGCATTAGGTGCAATTTTTTTATATAATAGTGAATGTTGGTCTTTGACTGCGATGATGTGGAAGGTTGCTGACACACCCGGCCGCTTTGCCATGGCGAGTGTGGGGAAATTTCCACGGAGAATGTCTATTAAATAAAATAGGCGATAAAGGAGGGAAAATAATGGCAAAAGAAAAAATTCGTATTCGATTAAAAGCTTACGATCACCGAATTCTTGATCAATCTGCAGAAAAAATCGTAGCAACAGCTAAGCGATCAGGTGCAAATGTCTCTGGTCCGATTCCGTTACCAACTGAAAAGTCTGTTTATACGATTCTTCGTGCTGTTCATAAGTATAAAGATTCTCGTGAGCAATTTGAAATGCGTACACATAAACGCTTAATTGATATCGTAAATCCTACTCCAAAAACAGTAGATTCACTAATGCGTTTAGACTTGCCGTCAGGTGTAGATATTGAAATTAAACTATAATAAATAATAAGTTAGATAACAGGAGGTGTGACGAATGACCAAAGGAATCTTAGGTAGAAAGATTGGTATGACACAAGTGTTCGTTGGAGATGTACTTGTACCAGTTACTGTAGTTGAGGCTTCACCTAACGTAGTTCTTCAGAAGAAAACTGAAGCAACAGATGGTTATGAAGCTATACAACTTGGTTTTGATAACAAGCGTGAAAAGCTTGCTAACAAACCAGCTAAAGGACATGTTGCAAAAGCGGATACTACGCCTAAGCGCTTCATCCGTGAATTCCGCGGGCTGAACGTTGAGGAATATGAAGTTGGTCAGGAAGTCAAAGTTGACGTCTTCTCTGAAGGCGATGTAGTAGATGTTACAGGTATTTCAAAGGGTAAAGGATTCCAAGGTGCAATTAAGCGCCACGGACAATCACGCGGCCCTATGTCACACGGTTCGCGCTATCACCGTCGTCCTGGTTCAATGGGACCTGTTGATCCAAACCGTGTATTCAAAGGAAAGCTTTTACCTGGACGTATGGGTGGAGAACGTATAACTGTTCAAAACTTAGAAGTTGTAAAAATTGATGCTGAACGTAACATTTTACTTATTAAAGGTAATGTCCCAGGACCAAAAAAAGGTCTTGTAACTATTAATAGTGCGGTTAAGGCACAGTAATTTTTGTAAGAAAGGAGGAATATACCAATGCCTAAAGTAACATTATATAGCCAAAATGGTTCTACAGTAGGTGAAGTAGAGCTTAATGAATCTGTATTTGGTATTGAGCCTAACAAGAGTGTATTATTCGATGCAGTTATTATGCAAAGAGCTTCCTTAAGACAAGGAACTCACAAAGTAAAAGGTCGTTCTGAAGTACGTGGCGGTGGACGTAAACCTTGGCGTCAAAAAGGTACTGGACGTGCTCGTCAAGGATCAATTCGTTCTCCACAATGGCGTGGTGGTGGAATAGTATTCGGACCTACACCTAGAAGCTACAGCTATAAGCTACCTAAGAAGGTACGTCGCTTAGCACTTAAATCAGCACTATCAACAAAAGTGCTTGAAAATGATATCGTTGTATTAGAGAGCCTAGCATTTGAAGCTCCTAAAACAAAAGAAATGGTAAACATTTTAAACAGTCTTTCTGCAGATCGCAAAGCGTTAATCGTAACTGCTGATCAAAATGAATTCGTGACTCTTTCAGCGCGTAATATTCCTGGAGTAACAGTTGTATCTGCTACAGGTGTGAACGTACTGGACTTATTAAACCACGATAAACTTGTGATCACTAAAGATGCGGTGGAAAAAGTAGAGGAGGTGCTTGCGTAATGAAAGAACCTCGTGATATTATTAAGCGCCCCGTTATTACAGAACGTTCTACAGATTTAATGGAAGAGAAAAAATATACGTTTGACGTTGATGTGAAAGCTAATAAAACTGAAGTCAAGGATGCTGTTGAGGCAATTTTTGATGTGAAAGTAGAAAAAGTAAACATCATGAACTACAAAGGTAAGTTCAAGCGTATGGGTCGTCATAGCGGTTATACTAATCGTCGCAGAAAAGCAATTGTGAAGTTAACTGCTGATAGCAAAGAAATCGAACTTTTTGAAGTATAAGTTTACTAGTGAAGGAGGGAAATAGAGATGGCGATTAAAAAGTATAAACCTACCTCAAACGGTCGTCGTGGTATGTCGGTATCAGATTTCGCAGAAATCACTACTGATACTCCCGAGAAGTCGTTATTGGCTCCTTTAAATAAAAAGGGTGGACGTAACAACCAAGGTAGATTAACAGTACGTCATCAAGGTGGCGGTCATAAGCGTCAATACCGCATCATTGATTTTAAACGCGACAAAGATGGTATACCAGGACGCGTTGCTACAATCGAGTATGATCCAAATAGATCAGCTAATATTGCGTTAATTAACTATGTTGATGGTGAAAAACGTTATATTCTAGCTCCGAAAAATTTAGAAGTGGGCATGGAAATCATGTCTGGCCCAGAAGCGGATATTAAAGTGGGTAATGCATTACCTTTAGTTAATATTCCTGTTGGTACAGTTATTCATAACATTGAACTTAAACCAGGTAGAGGTGGACAATTAGTACGTTCTGCTGGAACATCTGCTCAAGTTCTTGGTAAAGAAGGAAAATACGTTTTAGTACGTTTAACTTCAGGTGAAGTGCGTATGGTATTAGCTGCTTGCCGTGCTTCTATTGGTCAAGTTGGTAATGAGCAACACGAACTTATTAATATCGGTAAAGCAGGTCGTTCTCGTTGGTTAGGTAAACGCCCAACTGTACGTGGATCTGTAATGAACCCAGTTGATCACCCACATGGTGGTGGTGAAGGTAGAGCTCCTATCGGACGTAAGTCACCAATGACACCTTGGGGTAAACCAACACTCGGTTATAAAACGCGCAAGAAAAATAAGAAGTCAGATAAATTTATCGTGCGTCGTCGTAAAAAATAACGGGGTTGTGCTACGGTTCACAGGAACCGTATGCCAATCGCGAAGGGAGGTTCACATATGGGTCGCAGCTTAAAAAAAGGACCTTTTGTAGATGATCATTTAATGAAAAAAATTGAGAGCTTGAATGAAACTGATGGTAAGCGTGTGGTTAAAACATGGTCTCGTCGTTCAACGATTTTCCCTCAATTCATTGGTCATACAATTGCAGTTTATGATGGTCGAAAACATGTGCCTGTATATATAAGTGAAGACATGGTTGGTCACAAGCTTGGAGAGTTTGCACCAACTCGTACGTATAAAGGTCACGCTAGTGATGACAAGAAAACAAGACGTTAAGAGAGGAGGCATCCTAAATGCAAGCAAAAGCTGTTGCAAGAACAGTTCGAATTGCGCCTCGTAAAGCTCGCTTAGTAGTGGACTTAATTCGAGGAAAGCAAATTGGTGAAGCATTAGCAGTTTTACGCTTAACAAACAAAGCGGCTTCTCCGATAGTAGAAAAAGTATTAAAATCAGCTGTTGCAAACGCAGAACACAACTATGAGATGGATATTAATAATTTAGTTGTTGAAGAAGCGTATGTGAACGAAGGCCCGACTATGAAACGTTTCCGCCCGCGTGCAATGGGACGTGCTAGTCAAATTAATAAACGTACGAGCCACATTACTGTAGTGGTATCAGAAAAGAAGGAGGGATAATCAGTGGGTCAAAAAGTAAATCCAGTAGGTTTGCGTATCGGAGTCATCCGTGATTGGGAATCAAAGTGGTATGCTGATAAGGACTATGCAGATTTGTTGCATGAAGACCTTAAGGTTCGTGAATACATTACTAAGAGATTAAGTGACTCTGCAGTATCAAAAGTGGAAATTGAACGTGCGGCTAATCGTGTGAATATTTCAGTACACACTGCAAAACCAGGAATGGTTATTGGTAAAGGTGGTACAGAAGTAGAAGCACTTCGTAAAGCGTTAAATGCGTTGACAGGTAAACGTGTCCACATTAATATCGTAGAAATTAAGAGAGCTGACTTAGATGCTAAATTAGTAGCAGATAATATTGCTCGTCAATTAGAAAACCGTGTATCCTTCCGTCGTGTGCAAAAGCAAGCTATTCAACGTGCTTTACGCGCTGGAGCAAAAGGGATTAAAACAATGGTATCTGGTCGTTTAGGTGGTGCAGATATCGCTCGTGCTGAATATTACAGTGAGGGAACAGTTCCACTTCATACGCTCCGTGCTGACATAGATTATGGTACAGCTGAAGCAGATACTACGTATGGTAAATTAGGCGTAAAAGTATGGATTTATCGTGGAGAAGTCCTTCCTACAAAGAAGAATAAAGAGGAAGGAGGAAAATAATCATGTTAATGCCAAAACGCGTTAAGTATCGTCGCGAACACCGCGGTAAAATGCGCGGTCGTGCAAAAGGCGGCACTGAAGTAAATTTCGGTGAGTTCGGCTTACAAGCGCTAGAAGCGTCTTGGATTACTAACCGCCAAATCGAGGCTGCTCGTATTGCGATGACACGTTATATGAAACGTGGCGGTAAAGTATGGATTAAAATATTCCCATCCAAGCCATATACAGCTAAACCTCTAGAAGTTCGAATGGGTTCCGGTAAGGGTGCTCCAGAGGGCTGGGTTGCTGTTGTAAAACCAGGTAAGATTATGTTTGAAATCTCAGGTGTACCTGAAGAGGTGGCACGTGAAGCACTTCGTCTTGCATCACATAAACTTCCAGTAAAATGTAAGTTTGTAAAACGAGAAGAAATTGGTGGTGAATCAAATGAAAGCTAATGAAATTCGTGACCTTACCACTGCCGAAATTGAACAAAAAGTTAAGTCTTTAAAAGAAGAGTTATTCAATTTACGTTTCCAGCTAGCGACTGGACAACTTGAAAATACAGCTCGTATTCGCGAAGTACGTAAATCGATCGCTCGTATGAAAACTGTGATACGTGAAAGAGAGATCGGTGTGAATAATCGATAAATGAGGGGAGGTTTGCTTAAATGAGTGAACGCAACCAACGTAAAGTGTATACAGGTCGTGTTGTATCTGACAAAATGGATAAAACGATAACTGTATTAGTTGAAACATACAAAACTCATTCACTATATGGTAAACGTGTTAAGTATTCAAAGAAATTCAAAGCACATGATGAGCAAAATACTGCAAAAGTTGGCGACGTAGTTAAAGTAATGGAAACACGTCCACTATCTGCAACAAAACGTTTCCGTTTAGTAGAAGTAGTTGAAAAAGCGGTAATTATATAATACAAGGTCGGATGAATTTTATATCCGAAGGGAGGTTTCGTGAATGATTCAACAAGAATCTCGGTTGAAAGTTGCTGATAATTCTGGAGCTCGTGAAGTGTTAACGATAAAAGTTCTAGGTGGCTCTGGACGTAAATACGCAAATATTGGTGATGTAATTGTTTGTACAGTGAAACAAGCAACACCAGGAGGCGTTGTCAAAAAAGGTGAAGTAGTTAGGGCTGTTGTTGTACGTTCAAAAAAAGGAGCACGACGCCCAGACGGTTCTTACATCCGTTTTGACGAAAATGCATGCGTGATTATCCGTGACGACAAAAGTCCACGTGGTACTCGTATTTTCGGCCCGGTAGCTCGTGAATTACGTGATAGCAACTTCATGAAAATTGTATCATTAGCTCCTGAAGTTCTTTAATTTGAAAATTGAAATGCCTTATCAAGGAGGTGCAGATAAGATGCATGTAAAAAAAGGTGATAAAGTACTTGTGATTTCAGGTAAGGATAAAGGTAAACAAGGAGTTATCCTTGCTGCATTGCCAAAGAAAAGTAGAGTTCTTGTGGAAGGTGTGAATATTGTGAAGAAGCATTCTAAACCTTCACAAGCTAATCCCCAAGGCGGGATTAACAGCCAAGAGGCACCTATCCATGTATCAAATGTTATGCCATTAGATCCAAAGACGGGTGAACCTACACGTGTTGGACATAAGCAAGTTGATGGCAAAAACGTACGCTATGCAAAAAAATCTGGTGAATTATTAGATAAATAACTAGTTGTAGAAAGGAGGTACTATTATGAACCGCCTAAAGGAAAAATATCAAAAAGAAATTACTCCTAGTGTTATGAGTAAATTCAGTTATAAATCAGTTATGCAAACACCTCAACTTGAAAAAATAGTTGTAAATATGGGTGTTGGAGATGCAGTTGCAAATTCAAAGGCATTAGATAATGCTGTTGAAGAATTAACAACAATAACTGGTCAAAAGCCTGTAGTTACAAAAGCAAAGAAATCTATCGCTGGTTTCCGTCTTCGTGAAGGAATGCCAATTGGTGCGAAAGTAACTTTACGCGGTGAGCGTATGTATGAATTTTTAGATAAACTAGTGTCTGTTGCACTTCCACGTGTACGTGACTTCCGTGGTGTATCTAAAAAATCATTCGATGGTCGTGGTAACTATACATTAGGGATTAAAGAACAATTGATTTTCCCTGAAATTGAATATGATAAAGTTTCGAAAGTTCGTGGTATGGATATCGTTATCGTAACCACTGCAAATACTGATGAAGAAGCTCGTGAATTATTAACTCAAATGGGTATGCCGTTCCAAAAGTAATCAGTGCCATCTAAATATAAGGAGGCGAAAATGTGGCTAAAAAATCAATGGTCGTAAAACAAAAACGTGATCAAAAGTTTAAAGTGCGTGAGTACACACGTTGTGAACGATGTGGTCGTCCTCATTCAGTGCTAAGAAAATTTAAACTTTGCCGTATTTGTTTCCGTGAATTAGCATATAAGGGACATATCCCAGGTGTAAAAAAAGCAAGTTGGTAAAACCCAGATATGGGAAGGAGGTAAAAATATTATGGTGATGACAGATCCTATTGCAGATTTGCTTACTCGTATTCGCAATGCGAACATGGTACGTCACGACAAATTAGAGGTTCCTGCTTCAAACATGAAGAAAGATATCGCTGATATTTTAAAACGTGAAGGTTTTGTTCGTGATGTGGAATTTATTGAAGATAACAAACAAGGTATTCTCCGTATTTTCTTAAAGTATGGTGCAAATAATGAACGTGTAATTACTGGATTAAAGCGTATTAGTAAACCTGGTTTACGCGTATACGCTAAAGCTGATGAGGTACCTCGTGTACTTAATGGTTTAGGAATTGCGATTGTGTCTACTTCTCAAGGTGTGTTAAGTGACAAAGAAGCTCGTCAAAAGCAAACAGGCGGAGAAGTACTAGCTTACGTTTGGTAAAAAGTTTTTTTAGAATGGAGGTGTAATTTATGTCACGCGTTGGTAAAAAACCAATTGTTATCCCTGCAGGTGTAACGGTAACTGAGGAAAATAAAAACGTTATTGTTAAAGGACCGAAGGGTGAATTAACTCGTACAATCCATGCAGATATGGAATTAACAATAGAAGAAAACGCTGTAACAGTTGTTCGACCATCTGATTCAAAAGAGCACCGCTCATTACATGGAACGACTCGTAGCGTACTAGCTAATATGGTTGAAGGTGTTTCTAAGGGGTATGAAAGAGGACTAGAATTGATCGGGGTAGGTTACCGTGCACAAAAGCAAGGTAAAAAGCTAATCCTAAATGTAGGTTACTCACATCCTGTTGAAATCGAACCTGAAGCAGGGATCGAAATAGATGTGCCTGCGAATACAAAAATTGTTATTAAAGGTACTGATAAGGAACGTGTTGGAGCTTTAGCTGCTAACATTCGTGATGTACGTCCACCAGAGCCTTATAAAGGTAAAGGAATTCGTTATGAAGGCGAATATGTACGTCGTAAGGAAGGTAAGACTGGTAAGTAATACCGCCTAGTGTATAAGAAAGGAGTGGCATAGTATGATTACAAAACCTGATAAGAATGCAGTTCGTAAAAAAAGACACGGACGTGTTCGTGCGAAAATTTCAGGAACAGCTGTACGCCCGCGTTTGAATGTGTTTCGTTCTAGCAAACACATATATGCGCAAGTAATCGATGATGTGAATGGTGTTACACTTGCAAGTGCATCTACTTTAGATAAAGAATTAAGCATTGAGTCAACAGGTAATGTTGACGCAGCGCAAAAAGTTGGCGAGTTAGTTGCTAAACGTGCGTCAGAAAAAGGTATTAAAGAAGTGGTTTTTGATCGTGGAGGATACCTATTCCATGGACGTATTAAAGCGTTAGCTGATTCAGCTCGTGAAAATGGCTTAGAATTTTAATTGTCAAAGGAGGGATACAGATGGTCCGTGTTGATCCAAGTAAACTAGAACTTGAAGAACGTGTTGTTACCGTAAACCGCGTAGCAAAGGTAGTGAAAGGTGGACGTCGTTTCCGTTTTGCTGCACTTGTTGTTGTTGGTGATAAAAACGGTCACGTTGGTTTTGGAACTGGTAAAGCTCAAGAGGTTCCAGAAGCTATTCGTAAAGCTATAGAAGATGCTAAGAAAAATCTTGTTACTGTACCTATGGTTGGTACAACAATTCCACATGAAGTTATCGGACGATTTGGCGCAGGAGAAATCTTGTTAAAGCCTGCTTCTGAAGGTACTGGAGTTATCGCTGGAGGTCCTGTACGTGCGGTATTAGAGCTAGCTGGTGTACATGACATCCTATCAAAATCTTTAGGTTCAAATACACCTATTAACATGATTCGTGCTACAATTAGTGGTATTCAGGATATGAAGCGCGCTGAAGACGTTGCAAAGTTGCGTGGAAAATCAGTTGAAGAATTGTTAGGATAAGGGGGGAAATGAAATGTCAAAGAAATTAGCTATCACCCTCACAAGAAGTGTTATTGGCCGTTCTAAAGATCAAAAAGTAACTGTTCAAACTTTAGGTTTGAAAAAAATGCATCAAACGGTCGTACATGAAGATAATGCTGCAATTCGCGGCATGGTAAACAAAGTTGCACATTTAGTTACGGTAAAAGAACAATAATTTTAACATGAGTAAATAAGGAGGTGCCCTGATGAAACTTCATGAACTTAAACCAGCTGAAGGGTCTCGTAAAACTCGTAATCGTGTAGGACGTGGTATTGCTACTGGTAATGGTAAAACATCTGGTAGAGGCCAAAAAGGTCAAAAGTCTCGTTCTGGCGGTGGCGTACGTCCAGGCTTCGAGGGTGGTCAAACACCTTTGTTCCAACGACTACCTAAACGTGGTTTTACGAACATTAACCGAAAAGAGTATGCGGTCGTTAATCTTGAAACATTAAATCGTTTTGAAGATGGTACGGAAGTAACACCTGAATTATTAATCGAAACAGGTGTAGTAAGTAAGCTTAAATCGGGTTTGAAAGTCCTTGCAAAAGGAAAAGTTGAGAAAAAGCTTACTGTTAAAGCTCACAAATTCTCTTCTGCTGCAAAAGAAGCAATTGAAGCTGCAGGCGGTAAAACTGAGGTGATTTAATGTTCCGAACAATCTCCAATTTTATGCGCGTTGGTGATATAAGAAAGAAAATAATATTCACCTTGTTAATGTTAGTTGTGTTTAGAATAGGGACGTTTATTCCTGTTCCGAACATCAATGCTGAAGTATTACAGGTTACAGGCGAAAACAATCTATTTGGAGTATTGAATACATTTGGTGGAGGAGCATTACAGAACTTTTCCATCTTTGCAATGGGGATTATGCCTTATATCACGGCTTCCATTATTATTCAATTACTACAAATGGATGTTGTTCCAAAGTTTACTGAGTGGTCAAAACAAGGTGAAGTTGGTCGTCGTAAATTAGCTCAGTTTACCCGCTACGGCACAATAGTTCTTGGATTTATTCAAGCAATTGGTATGTCCATTGGCTTTAACACTATGTCGAACGGGGCATTAATTGAGAACCCTGGCATTCCAACTTATTTGTTAATAGCATTAGTATTGACGGCTGGAACTGCCTTTTTAATGTGGTTAGGTGAACAAATAACAGCTCACGGTGTTGGTAATGGAATTTCCATTCTCATCTTTGCTGGGATTGTGGCAGGCATTCCGAATATCGCTAACCAAGTATATGCAACACAATTTGAAGGTGCTGGAGAACAGCTATTCTTACGTATCGTTACGGTAGTTTTATTGCTACTCGCGATCGTTGCAATCGTCGTTGGTGTTATTTTCATCCAACAAGCATTTCGAAAAATTCCAATTCAATATGCAAAACGCTTAGTGGGTCGTAGTCCAGTTGGAGGACAATCTACTCATTTACCTTTAAAAGTAAATGCTGCGGGTGTAATACCTGTTATCTTTGCAGTATCGTTTATTATTACACCACCAACAATTGCATCATTCTTTGGACAAAACGATGTTACTATGTGGATTGAAAATACATTCAGGTATACCGAACCTGTTGGTATGACAATATATGTTGCATTAATTATTGCATTTACCTATTTCTATACGTTTGTTCAAGTTAATCCTGAGCAAATGGCAGAAAACCTTAAAAAACAAGGTGGGTATATTCCTGGAATTCGTCCAGGGATAAATACGCAAGAATATGTAACTCGGATACTATATCGTCTTACATTTGTAGGTTCTATTTTCTTAGCTGCAATTTCTGTTCTTCCTATTATTTTTATTAAATTTACCAGTCTTCCGGAATCAGTACAAATTGGTGGAACAAGCTTGCTCATCGTTGTTGGTGTTGCACTTGAGACAATGAAACAGCTTGAAAGCCAACTTGTAAAACGTCATTACAAAGGATTTATTAAGTCATGAGGTTTTGGGGTTCTCCCATTTCCTCATTGTTAGATGAGGGTGAACACATATGAATCTCGTATTAATGGGGCTCCCTGGTGCTGGTAAAGGTACGCAGGCAGAGCAAATTGTTAGCAAGTATAATATTCCTCACATATCAACAGGAGATATGTTCCGTGCTGCTATAAGTGAAGGAACTGAATTAGGCTTAAAAGCAAAGGCTTTTATGGATGAGGGCAAACTTGTTCCTGATGAAGTTACAATAGGTATTGTTCGTGAAAGATTAGGTAAAAATGATTGTAAAAATGGCTTTCTGTTAGATGGTTTCCCTCGAACAGTCGCTCAAGCAGAGGCGTTAGAACAATTGCTACATGTCATGAACAGTACGATAGATTTTGTTATCAATATAAATGTTGATAAATCTATACTATTAGATCGTTTAACAGGTAGAAGAATTTGCAAGAACTGTGGTTCCACATATCATCTAGTATTTAATCCACCACAACAAGAGGGCGTTTGCGACAAGTGTGGAGGAGAATTATATCAACGTGCTGATGATAATGAGGCTACTGTAGAAACTCGCCTAGAGGTAAACATTAAACAGTCAGAGCCTTTGTTAAATTTCTACAAGCAAAAAGGTTATTTACAAAACATTGATGGACAACAAGCAATTGATAAAGTATTTGTAGATATAGATAAATTGCTTGGAGGCATATCTAAATGATTATTTGTAAGACCCCACGTGAGATAGAAATAATGCGTGAAGCAGGCCGTATCGTTGCTTTGACTCACAAGGAATTACAGAAACATATTAAACCTGGTATTACTACTAAGCAATTGGATACAATTGCTGAAGAGTTTATTCGGAAACATGATGCAATTCCATCATTTAAGGGGTATAATGGTTTTCGCGGGAGTATATGTGCTTCAGTAAACGAAGAGTTAGTTCACGGTATTCCTGGTGATCGTGTCTTAAAAGATGGAGACATCATCAGCATAGACATTGGGGCTAAATACAATGGATATCACGGTGATTCTGCTTGGACATATCCAGTTGGGAATATTACTGAAGAAACACAGAGGCTCTTAGATGTGACTGAGAATTCATTATATGAGGGTTTAAAAGAAGCTAAGTCTCATGTAAGGTTATCAAACATCTCTCATGCGATCCAAACGTATGCTGAAGAAAATAATTTCTCAGTCGTTCGTGAGTATGTTGGCCACGGTGTTGGTCAAGATTTGCATGAAGATCCTCAAATACCACATTATGGCCCACCAAATAAGGGTCCGCGATTGAAACCAGGGATGGTATTGGCGATTGAGCCGATGATAAATGCAGGTAGTCGATATGTAAAAACGCTAGCAGATGACTGGACAGTTGTAACTGTTGATGGTAAAATGTGTGCACATTTTGAGCATACGATTGTTATTACAGAGACTGGTTATGAAATTTTAACAAAAGCCTAAGTGAAGGTGATAATAGTTGAACGATTCTGATTCGAGTCCGCGCATAGGTCAGTTTGTTTTAATCACTCAAGGCAGAGACGCTGGACAGTATGCAATAATTATAAAAAGTGTTGATGAGCGATTTGTTTTACTTGCGGATGGAGAAAAGCGAAAATATGATCGGCCAAAAAAGAAGAATATTCAACACCTTGAGTTTTTTGATTACGTATCTCCGGAAGTTCAGAACAGTATAAGTGAAACTGGTCGTGTGACAAACGGGAAATTGCGCTATGCATTAACAAAGTTTGTCAATGAGCAAGTTACTGATTTGAAGAAGGGAGAGCTTTTAGATGGCGAAAGACGATGTAATTGAAGTTGAAGGTACTGTCGTAGAAACATTACCAAATGCAATGTTTAAGGTAGAACTTGAAAACGGACATACAGTATTAGCACATGTTTCAGGTAAAATTCGTATGCATTTCATTCGAATCTTACCAGGAGATAAAGTTACTGTAGAATTATCACCATATGATTTAACTCGCGGACGGATTACGTACCGCTTTAAATAATTAAACTCCGTTATTACCAAGGAGGTTAGAACAGTGAAGGTAAGACCATCAGTTAAACCTATTTGTGAAAAATGTAAAGTTATTCGCAGAAATGGAAAAGTAATGGTTATTTGTGAAAATCCAAAACATAAACAAAAACAAGGATAAGCATAAGGAGGTGCACGTATAATGGCGCGTATTGCTGGTGTAGATATTCCTCGTGATAAACGTGTTGTAGTATCATTAACATATATTTTTGGTATTGGACGCACAAAAGCAGAGAAAATTCTAGCTGATGCAGGAGTTTCAGAAGATACTCGTGTGCGTGATTTAACTGAAGAAGAATTAGGGAAAATCCGTGATATCATCGACGGCTATAAAGTAGAGGGTGACCTTCGTCGTGAAGTATCATTAAATATTAAACGTCTAATCGAAATCGGTTCATATAGAGGAATTCGTCATCGTCGTGGATTACCAGTTCGAGGACAAAATTCTAAAAATAATGCTCGTACACGTAAAGGTCCACGTCGTACTGTAGCGAATAAGAAGAAATAGTAAAGGAGGTTCTTAAGAAATGGCACGTAAAACAAATACACGTAAACGTCGTGTGAAAAAGAATATTGAGTCTGGTATTGCACATATTCGTTCAACGTTTAATAATACAATCGTTACGATCACTGACGTTCATGGTAACGCGATTTCTTGGTCTAGCGCCGGTGCATTAGGTTTCAAAGGTTCTAAAAAATCTACTCCTTTTGCTGCTCAAATGGCTGCAGAAACGGCTGCCAAGACTTCTATAGAAAATGGTTTAAAAACACTTGAAGTAACTGTAAAAGGACCTGGAGCTGGACGTGAAGCTGCTATCCGTGCACTACAAGCAGCAGGACTTGAAGTTACTGCAATTAAGGATGTTACACCTGTTCCACATAACGGATGTCGTCCACCAAAACGTCGCCGTGTATAATTTCTCTGTATAGATTTTGAATTCATGTCAATAATGGGTTATGATAAATCATTTTTATTGCGAAACAGATTAATTATTTTAGTTGTTGTGCACATTCGGGAACTTATTATTGGGGAATTTCGGTTAGACATCCATAGACAAACTAACATTAAATTGTCTAGCCGGGGTTTCGACGTTTTGAAGGAGGGTTTGTAATGATAGAAATTGAAAAACCAAAAATCGAAACGGTTGAGATCAGCGATGATGCCAAATACGGTAAATTCGTCATCGAGCCACTTGAGCGTGGATATGGTACAACTTTGGGTAACTCCTTACGTCGTATTCTATTATCCTCACTACCTGGTGCAGCTGTCACATCTATTCAAATAGATGGTGTACTGCATGAGTTCTCAACAATTGAAGGCGTCGTGGAAGATGTAACGTCTATTATTTTACACGTAAAGAAACTCGGATTGAAAATTTATTCAGACGAGGACAAGACGCTTGAAATTGATATACAAGGTGAAGGAGCAGTAACAGCTGCTGATATTACACATGATAGTGATGTGGAAATTCTTAACCCTGACCTTCATATCGCTACTTTAGCAAAAGATGGTCATTTGCGTATGAGATTAACCGCAAGACGTGGACGTGGATATACTTCAGCTGATGCAAATAAAAGTGAGGATCAACCAATAGGGGTGATTCCAATTGATTCGATTTTCACACCGGTATCTCGTGTTTCATATCAAGTTGAAAACACTCGTGTAGGTCAGTTGTCAAATTTTGATAAACTAACATTTGACGTATGGGCAGATGGAAGTACAGGTCCTAAAGAGGCTATTGCTCTTGGATCGAAAATTTTGACTGAGCACTTAAATATTTTTGTTGGTTTAACTGACGAAGCACAAAATGCTGAAATCATGGTTGAAAAAGAAGAAGACCAAAAAGAAAAAGTGCTTGAGATGACAATTGAAGAATTAGATCTTTCAGTTCGTTCTTATAATTGTTTAAAACGTGCAGGTATTAACACTGTACAAGAACTAGCTCATAAAACCGAAGAAGACATGATGAAAGTACGAAACCTAGGTCGAAAGTCTTTAGAAGAGGTTAAAGCAAAGCTTGATGAGTTAGGGTTGGGATTGCGAAAAGATGACTAGTTATGAGACTCTTAACTAGGCATTTTCATGTTTTCCTTACTGCTATGATAACACTCTAAAAAGGAGGGACATCTCATGTCATATCGTAAATTAGGACGTACAAGCGCTCAACGTAAAGCGTTACTACGTGATTTAACTACTGATTTAATTATCAATGAACGCATTCAAACAACAGAGACACGTGCAAAAGAATTACGTTCTCTTGTAGATAAAATGATAACTTTAGGTAAGCGTGGAGATTTACATGCTCGCCGTCAAGCTGCAGCATTTATTCGTAATGAAGTTGCGAATGAAGAAACAGGTGACGACGCTCTTCAAAAGTTATTTGGCGATATTGCACCACGTTATGAAGAACGCCAAGGTGGTTACACTCGTATTATGAAAATGGGTCCACGTCGTGGAGACGGAGCACCAATGGTTATTATTGAATTAGTTTAATACTACTGAATGTTCAAAAGGAGATTTTTGAACATCTTTGTATGAGTAAATGAGGGCAGGACAGTTTTAATGACTGAATCTATGCCCTTTTTTGCTATTGTTTTTATACTATCAATAAATGTCTAAACTATGATGCTTCATATTTTCTCTTTATAATGATAGCAGGGGCCAACAAGGGGCAAGAAAATTATCAGGCGGATTGGAGTAAATCGAGAGTCAACGCTTAACTAACTGTCCACCCTCAGTGCATATCTCCTTTAAGTCTCCTCATCTTACCATCAGAACTAATGTTGCAATAAAGCTCTTTTTTATTTCTTAGGAAATATGTCGAATAATAGAGGAGGAAAGGATATGGGGAATGAACTATTATCAGTCAAAGGTGTTTCCTTTCGCTATAATGACCAATCACATTATGCGTTAAAAGATATTTCATTTTCACTTAAAAATGGTGAATGGTTAGCAATTGTAGGCCATAATGGTTCTGGAAAATCAACACTGGCGAGAATATTGAATGGGTTGTTAATACCAGAGTCTGGAGAGGTATCAGTGGCTGGTATCACACTTACAAATGAGTCGATTTGGGATGTTCGTAAGAAAATTGGTATGGTGTTCCAAAATCCAGACAATCAATTTGTTGGTACAACTGTCATTGATGATGTAGCTTTTGGGTTAGAAAATAATGGTGTAGAACGTTCGGAAATGGTAGATCGAGTTGACGAAGCAATTAATAGAGTGAAAATGGAAGCATTTGTTGATCAAGAGCCACATAATCTCTCCGGAGGACAGAAGCAAAGAGTTGCAATTGCTGGTGTGTTAGCTGTGAGGCCTGATATTATTATTCTAGATGAAGCGACATCTATGCTTGATCCAAAAGGGAAAGAAGAAGTCTTGAGAACAATTAGAAAACTTAAAGATGAGCAAGTTATATCTGTTATTTCAATCACGCATGATTTGGATGAAGCAAGTAAAGCTGATCGTATATTGGTTATGAATAAGGGTAATATTTTCACGGAGGGACGACCCGAAGATATTTTTGCTTTAGAGAAGGAGCTTGTTAATATAGGTCTTGATCTTCCTTTCTCCGTTAGACTTAGTAAAAAAATGAGGCGAGCAGGTATTCCTTTGACAGTTGATCATTTAACAGATGAAGGATTGGTGGATGAGTTATGGACATTACAATACAAAATGTAGAACATAAATATCATCAACATACCCCTCTTGAACGGTTAGCACTTTACGATATTAATTTAGCTATTAATTCTGGGACTTTTCTAGCAATTATTGGACACACTGGTTCAGGAAAATCGACTCTTTTACAACATTTAAATGGTCTATTAAAACCGACAGTAGGAAGTTTAACCGTTGGTGAAATGACAATCGACTCTGGGAAAAAGAATAAAAAGATAAAGAAGCTTAGACAAAGAGTGGGCATTGTATTTCAATTTCCTGAACATCAATTATTTGAGGAAACAGTAGAAAAAGATATATGTTTTGGTCCGACTAACTTTGGTGTATCTGAGAAAGAAGCGAAGAAGAAGGCACTAGAAGCGTTGGAGTTAGTTGGATTACCAAGTGAATTTTTGCAAAGATCACCCTTTGACTTAAGTGGTGGTCAAATGAGAAGAGTAGCAATTGCTGGAGTTTTAGCAATGGAACCAGAAGTTCTTGTGTTAGATGAGCCAACAGCTGGATTAGATCCTAGAGGGCGTACAGAGATAATGGATATGTTCTATAAACTACATCAGAAGAAGAAGATAACGACGGTATTGGTAACTCATAGCATGGAGGATGCAGCAAAGTATGCTGATGAGATTGTGGTCATGGATAATGGTACGATTAGAATGAAGGGGAAACCAGAAGAAATATTTTCTAAACCAAAAGAACTGGTCAAACTAGGGTTAGATGTTCCTGAAGCATTAAAGTTTAAGATGAAATTAGAAAGCAAATTTGGTATTCAGCTATCGTCCACATGCCTTACGATCGACGATGCACTAGAACAAGCACAATTGATTATGGGTAAGGTGAAGCAGCATGATGGATAAAATTATAATAGGTAGGTATGTACCAGGTTCATCAATTGTCCATCAGTTGGACCCTCGTTCGAAATTATCATTAATATTTCTTTATGTCATAGTTGTTTTTTTAGCAAATAATGAACTTACATATGGGATTTTATGTATATATACAGTAGGTATGATGCTGCTAACTCGAATACCTATTCGGTTTATTTTGAAAGGGCTAAAACTTATATTTTGGATTATTATTTTTACTTTCATATTACATATTTTTGTAACTAAGGAAGGTGCACTATTATTTAGTTTAGGATGGATTGAAATCTATGAAGAAGGTATTAGGCAAGGTGTATTTATCTCCCTACGTTTTTTAAATTTGATTTTAATGACTTCTATGCTTACGTTAACGACAACACCGATAGAAATTACAGATGGGATGGAAAGTCTATTAAACCCATTCAAACGGTTTGGTTTGCCTGTTCATGAGATTGCTTTAATGATGTCTATATCACTTCGGTTTATACCGACATTAATGCAAGAAACAGAAAAAATAATTAAGGCCCAAACAGCTAGAGGAGCAGATTTCACAAGTGGACCAATAAAGGATCGAATAAAGTCAATTGTTCCTTTGTTAATTCCTCTGTTTATTAGCGCGTTTAAGAGAGCTGAAGATTTAGCAACAGCCATGGAGGCAAGAGGTTATCGTGGCGGTGACGGTAGAACGAAATTTCATCAATTGCAGTGGCATAGTAGAGATACCATTGTAATTATGAGTCCTTTATTAGTATCTGTTTTGTTATTTTTACTAAGAAGTTAATGGAGAAGGTAGAAAAATCATGCAACGTTTAAAATGTACAATAGCCTATGATGGGTCACAATTTAATGGATTTCAAATTCAGTCTCTCCCAAATCAGCGGACCGTGCAAGGTTACCTTGAGAAAGCCCTAATGAAAATTCATAAGGGACATCATGTTACAATATATGCTTCAGGAAGAACAGATTCGGGTGTTCATGCTTATGGACAGGTCATCCATTTCGACTCACCATTAGATATCCCTGCGAACAGGTGGCCCGCTGCATTAAATTCGATCGTCCCTGATGACATTGTGATTAAGGAAGTCATTCAGGTAGACCCAACATTTCATGCGCGTTATGATGTAACTTCAAAGGAATATCGGTATAAAATACTAAGGTCAAAACAATATGATGTATTCACTAGAAAGTACGTATATCATTATCCATATCCCCTTGATATTTCAGCTATGAAAATGGCGAAAGAATATTTCATTGGTACTCATGATTTTACAAGCTTTTGCTCTGCTAAAACTGCAAAAGAAGATAAAGTTCGAACGATTTATTATATAGATTTGTATGAAGAAAACGACGAGTTGATTTTGCACTTCAATGGGTCAGGATTTTTATATAATATGGTAAGAATTCTTGTCGGTACTTTATTAAAAGTGGGTCAAGGAAAAATAAAGCCTCAGGAAATAAAAACTATTTTAGAACAAAAGAATCGGATGCTAGCGGGGCAAACTGCGCCATCTCATGGATTGTATTTATGGCAAGTGAATTATGACAACTAAACCTGGTGTAACATTTTCTTGACAATAGACTCATAAAGATTTATTATATCATATGGTATGTATTTTAAAACCACGATTAGCCCCGGAAAAATCGTGTTGAATAATATATGTAACCAATCATGGATTTTTTTATTTAGGAGGGAAAATCATGCGTACAACTTTTATGGCAAAGCCAGCAGAAGTACAACGTAAATGGTACGTGGTTGATGCTGAAGGAAAGACTTTAGGTCGTCTTGCAAGCGAAATTGCATCGATTTTACGTGGTAAACATAAACCAACTTATACACCACATGTTGATACTGGTGATCATGTAATCATCATCAATGCAGAGAAAATTGAACTTACAGGTAAGAAATTAACTGACAAACTATATTACCGTCATAGTCAACATCCAGGCGGATTAAAAGTAAGAACTGCGCTTGAAATGCGTACGAACTACCCAGAAAGAATGCTAGAAGGCGCAATTCGTGGTATGTTACCAAAAGGTTCATTAGGTCGTCAAATGTTTAAAAAGTTACATGTATATGCTGGTAACGAACATCCACATCAAGCTCAACAACCTGAAGTTTACGAACTTCGCGGATAATATTTTTAGGAGGGTATTAATTTGGCACAGGTACAATATTATGGCACAGGCCGTCGTAAAAGCTCTGTTGCTCGTGTACGTTTAGTTCCTGGTGACGGACGTATCGTGATCAACGATCGTGATATTGAAAACTATATTCCATTTGCAGCATTAAGAGAAGTTGTAAAACAACCACTTGAAGCAACTGAAACTACAGGTGCTTATGACGTTTTAGTTAACGTTCATGGCGGTGGATATACTGGTCAAGCTGGTGCAATTCGTCACGGTATCGCACGTGCTTTACTACAAGCAGATCCAGAATATCGCCCAACATTAAAGCGTGCTGGTTTATTAACTCGTGATGCTCGTATGAAAGAACGTAAAAAATACGGTCTTAAAGGCGCTCGTCGTGCACCACAGTTCTCAAAACGTTAATTTTATTTACGTTTCAAAGACTCTCAACCAATTTGGTTGGGGGTTTTTTTGTTGACTGTTTTCTTATTAATTGTTGTTTTTTGAATTAAGTAATACATACACTACTAGAGTTGATGACACCTTTTTCTTCTGTAAAAAAAATCATTACTAGCGTTTGACAATAGGAACAAAGTTTATGATAAATAAACTTTTTGTTAA
The DNA here is from genome assembly GCF_033963835.1 of Cytobacillus sp. IB215665. NCBI lineage: Bacteria > Bacillati > Bacillota > Bacilli > Caryophanales > Bacillaceae > Cytobacillus > Cytobacillus sp. IB215665. The sequence continues at coordinate 6,263 of NZ_JAXBME010000023.1, read as the reverse complement.
ACAATTTTTATAAACTGACTCACTAATTGTTATGACTAATGAGTGTTCAGATGAATAGACTCACAATATATTGAGAATTTGCAGTTCCACGCTTGTCCCCACGAAATCACTCCACCACTTTTCGTTAAGACAAAAAACACTATCTAACGCATGTCGATGTCAGCCAGATGGATATTCTTTTCTTATAGCTGTTTTCGGTTTATTGTTGCTTTTCATTCAAAGGTATAAGCACGTATACACTTAACGTTCGTGGCAACTTTTCTTCACTAAATACGATAAAAACATAAAAATCATATTAAACACATTAGTTACTTAAATGTAAGTGAAAAAAACAACAAAGTTTACGAAAAAGCCTTTCGTACTGATATAAAGATATAAGGAGCATCTATTCTTGGCCCGAGGACTGGCTGAAGACGATCAGCAGTGCATGCTACATGGGAGCAAGTTATAAGGGATAATGAGATGTCCTCACCTTTTCTCAATTGGTAAAGACAGTAACGTATGAAGCTTTTAGAGAAGTGTAAACTACCTTCAAAAGGGGTTGAATAAGAAATGAATGTTATTACAACTTTTGCTGCGAAGCAGAAGGAAAAGCAAGTCATTTACGAACGGAAAATGCTAAGAGAGTTATCTCTTGAAATTATAAAAAAACAAGTTGAGCAAACTTTTAATGATTTTTACGAGTTAGGAGTTGTGGCGATTAGTGCTATTGAGGATGGGTGTATTGACATCGCTGTAGAATCATATTTGTTGGGAGCAAGCTATAGTCGATTTGGTTATTTTGGTGAACCTTTAGAAAAGGTAAAGCTAAGGTGTATAACAGAAGAAAAGTATTTAATTAATACTTTGTATGATTACGTTATATATTGGGGGAATGTTGATGATTTTAGTCTAATGAATGAATCAATGTATTACACATGCGAACACTTTGTTGACTATTGGTTTAATGAAGGTTTTTATAAAGGGGAAAAACGGTATCGAATGAAATTACATTAGCAAACGGTGATAAGTGTCTATAACATGAAAAATTTAAGTTGATCATTTTCTTCACTGCTCATCTAGCATTATTAACGATAGGCATAAAGCTAGGTGGTCTATTTTTGCCTCTTGTCCCATATAGTGTTTACAAGGAAAAAGTGGGAGGAAGAGACAAAGTGAAGAAAAAACTGAAATTTGCTGGATACTTAATAGGTTTTATTATCCTACTAATAATCGTTCAATACCAGTTTACAGAAAATGCTTCATGGAAATCATGGAATTTACCTCTATCTGGTAAGATAATTATTTTAGACCCTGGCCACGGTGGTCCTGACGGAGGAGCAGTTGGTGGTGATGTGCTTGAGAAAGATGTAGCTTTAAAGGTTACTATCTTATTGAAGGATTTTCTTCAGGAACAGGGTGCGCTCGTTATTTTGACTCGTGAAGATGATCACGACCTCGCATCTAGCGGTACAAAAGGCTATAGCAAAAGGAAAACTGAGGATTTGAAAAAAAGAGCAGAAATAGTTAATGAGTCGCAAGGTGACTTATTTATCAGTGTTCACTTAAATGCGATACCTTCATCAAAATATAGGGGGGCACAAACGTTTTACAACCCCAATTATATTGAAAATAAGGAAATCGCAAGGTTTATACAAGATGAATTTCGAACAACTCTAGACAATACTACGAGAAAAGCTAAGGCAATTAGTGGTGTGTACTTATTGAAAAATGCAAATATACCTGGTTCCTTAGTCGAAGTAGGATTTTTATCGAATAGTGCAGAAAGGAATTTATTATCTGATGACACATATCAAGAAACATTAGCGTTTTCCATATATAAAGGGATTATTAGATATTTTTCTAATGAGGGGAAGGCTCCTGAGTAATAGTTAATTATTGTGAATTCTTTTAGCCGTCATATGTAATTATGGTATACTAACAGTTGAACGTATGAAAACGAATACACAAAAAGGACGGTGTAATAATTGATAACGAAAGATCAAGTAGTTGAGCTATTACGTCAATTAAAAGATCCATTTTTACATAAAACTTTTGAAGAGACTGGTGCAATCCAAGACATAAATATTAAAGAAGAGAAAGGGCATGTAAGTGTAAAAATTGCATTATCAAAAATTGGTACATCTGAGCAGTTGCAAATACAAGGACATATCGTACAAGTATTAAAGGATGCCGGTGCTAAGTCTGTTGGGCTCCGTTTTTCAGAATTACCGCAGGATAAAACTGCTAAGTCGGAAAGCCCACCACCCTCTGAGGCAGGTAGTGATTCACCATTATCATCAGGTAGCAACACAAAGTTTATTGCGATTGCAAGTGGTAAAGGTGGGGTTGGAAAATCAACTGTTTCTGTTAATTTAGCTGTATCTTTAGCACGACTAGGGAAAAAAGTTGGCTTAGTTGATGCTGACATATATGGATTTAGTGTACCAGACATGATGGGTATTACGAAGAGGCCAGTTGTTAGAGGCGAGAAAATTATTCCTGTTGAAAGATTAGGAGTAAAAGTGGTTTCAATGGGATTCTTTGTCGAAGATAATGCACCTATTATTTGGAGAGGCCCAATGTTAGGAAAGATGCTTAATAGCTTTTTTCAAGAGGTTGAATGGGGCGAGTTGGATTATCTATTGTTAGATTTACCTCCTGGAACAGGGGATGTTGCGTTAGATGTCCATGCTATGCTACCTTCTTGTAAAGAAATTATTGTGACAACACCACATCCTACTGCCGCTTTTGTAGCTGCTCGTGCTGGTGCTATGGCTCTGCGCACTGAGCATGAAGTTATTGGTGTCATTGAAAATATGTCTTATTTTGAAAGCAAGCTGACGGGGGAAAAGGAATATGTCTTTGGGAATGGCGGTGGCACGAAATTAGCGAAGGAGCTACAAACAGAGCTGCTAGGACAACTTCCGTTGCAGCAACCTGATTGGGATGATGATGATTTTGCACCTTCTATTTATGCTGAAGATCATCAACTAGGTAAAATTTATATGAACATGGCTGAAAGGGTTACATCGATAGTATAAATGGTCGTAAATTCTTATTAGACAGAGGGTCAGACCTACAATTTTTTGTGAGCATTTTTAAAAATTGTGAGGTAGACCCTTTTTATTTGCTGCTTTCAAACACTTGTAAGAGGTTACCCTCCTTCTCCATTACCTCCAGAATCACCTCCACCTTCTTCATTATCGGCGCTTTGTTCTTCATCACTACTTTTTTCACCGCTTTGTAATTCCTCCGCACCTTTTAATAGAATTTCTTGAATTTTAACTTTAAATAAGGGGCTTTCTATCGTTTCTGTTATTACCTTCTGTAGATGAGTCCGATATTCTTTACCTTTGAGCACAGTTAAAGTTTGCTCTTCCATCTCTGGATTTTGAAATAGTTCTAGCATCATTCCTTGGTATTCAGGATCTTTCATTAATTCCTTTATTAATTTTTCTTGTTCTTCTTGCAGGCCCTTTGCAAAGCTTTCTGCAAATTCAGGATCTGATAGACTTTCTTTCCAAAATTCAGTAGCTTCTTTAGAAGTAAGTGATTTTTCAATTGCAGCTGTAACAATTGTTTGGTCCATAATTAATTGTTGCTTCATGCCGTCCTCAGACATAATGTCTTGAATCGCCTTTTTTCCTTCATCAGTCTTTAAAATATCAACAATCATTTTCTTAGATTGTTCATAATCCAATTCTTGTGCTTGTTCCTGCTGTCCACACCCACTAGCCGTTAAAATTGTGACTATGATAAATAGGAGCAACACGTTTGTTTTCATTGCTCACTAACTCCTTTCAGGGTTGTCCTATACTTTAGGATAGTTTATATACAAAAAATTATACGTTGTTAATGCTGAAAATGTGGTATTTTCAGCAGTCGATTGGTACAATCAGTAGGAGAATGTGTAATGGAGGAGTCTTGCTGTGAATAGTCGAAATTGGGTTCGTTTGTTTATGTCGACCTTAGCTGTTGGCGGATTTAGTGCAGGTATTATAGGATTTATTGTAAAGTGGAGTGAATACAAAGAGCTATTCTCTTCATTTGAATTTATGGATATTGTATTGGCATTTATTTGGTTTGTTGGTGTAGGCCTTATATTTAGTGTTATTAGTCAAATGGGATTTTTTGCTTATTTAACGATCCATCGGTTTGGCTTAGGGATCTTTCGATCGGTTAAGTTATGGAATGCAGTACAAATTGTATTAATTGTATTTGTGTTATTCGATCTTATATATTTTCGATATAAATTGTTTGCAGATGAGGGAGATTCAATATTCTCGTATATCGTAGTAGCTTTAATTATTGCTGTTGTAGGCATTGTAGTTGCATTGTTAAAAAAGCAACAAACAAATAAACAGGCATTTGTCCCGGCTATGTTTTTTATGATAGTCGTAACAATCATAGAGTTAATACCAGCAGTTCAAGCAAATGATGATAGTTGGTTATATTTGATGTTATTTCCTCTATTGCTATGTAACATGTACCAGCTACTAATATTACCGAAATTAACTAACAGCTAAAAATTGATTTCAAACAAAATGAGTGGAGGTTTAATCCACTCATTTTTTACTTCCAAATAGAGAGGAATTTCTTATTCCCATCATTTCACTTAATTTCTCCGCTTTTTGTATCTGTGTTTGTAATAAGTTCAGTCACTGTAACATTTTTGTATCCTTTCTTTTTTATAAATTGAATAATTGATGGAAGTGCCTCAGCCGTTTGACTGGCAGAGTCAGATGCGTGAAGTAAAATAATGTCTCCGCCATTAAGGTTTTTTGTAACATTTTTAGTTATTTCTTTAGTACCAGGCCGTAGCCAATCTTGTGAATCTATGCTCCAATGTACAACAGTGTATCCAACTTCGGATGCAGTAGTAATCACTTCTTCATTTATATTCCCAGTAGGTGGTCGTAGTAGCGGGGCAGCTTTTACTTGTAATACCTTAAATACGTCCCTAGATTTTAAAATATCGGTTTTAATCTCACTAGCTTCCAGCTCTGAATAATCTTTATAACTATATCCTTTGCTACCTATTTCATGTCCGTCGTCTGCAATTTGAGTTACGACTTCAGGATGTCGTTCAGCCCAATCTGCTAGAATGAAAAAAGTTGCATTCACTTTTTCTTTTTTTAATACCTCTAGGATGTTTAATATATGCTCGTCACCCCAATTGACATCAAATGTTAAAGCTATTTTCTCCCCTCGTTCATCTCCTTTATAAATAGCTCTAGGACCATCTTCAGTCGAAAAAACTGTATTATTTAGCGCGTCCTCAAGATAAAGAAAAATAGCTGTAAATAAAGCAGCAGCAATAATTATTAGTGCTTGTTTTCCCTTTTTCCCATTTACAACGAAAAAGAAATTCACATAACCCCCTCCTTTTCTCATACAGCTGGTTCGCATTCATTGTTGTTTTTCGTATTAAGAAATAAATATGAAACCTATTAAGGTGCGTATCATCCTTTTTGCTAGAAAACGATGACACTATCTAAAAACAACAAAGTTTACGAAAATAGCCTATCTTATACAATTACTTGTCTACATACTATGCTCCCTATTAGAAGATATGATAAAAGACTGACTAGTAAAGAAAAAATTTCATAAAACTGTTTCACAGTGGAAATAACTAGAATAACTAATAGTGAGGTGACATTATGCTTGGACTTTTAGTAACAAAAAAGGAAATAAAAGAAATTGAATATTTAATAAAAAGAGAGTTAGAAGAATTACTACTTGATTTTCAAGATTCTCGAATTGACTATGTAGTTAAGCGTGCGATGGAAGAAAGATATCAAATATTGTTTCAACTATTTAGAAAGGTTGCAACACCATCAGAATGTAATCGATATATTCGCTCAAAAAAAGCATATTTTTCAGAATGATAAGTGATGTTATAAAAGCATTGAAGGTCTTTTGGAATATAAATATATAGCTTTCATAGCCAGTGTTTATTATTCAAATATTGTTGTGGAATTTTGTTCTTTTAAAAAAGCAAAAAACATGTTGACTTCATAGTGTTAGGGTGATATATTAATAAACGTCGCTGATAAACAACGCGATAACACAGATGAAAGCATGAAAAAACATTTTAAAAAAGTGTTGACATCAACAAGCAAAAATGTTAAATTAATAAAGTCGCTTCTGAGCGGCAGCAACAAAAAATGTTCTTTGAAAACTAAACAAAACAAAAGCGTCAACGTTAATTTTTTTAAAACAAATGAGCAATCAAACTTTATTGGAGAGTTTGATCCTGGCTCAGGACGAACGCTGGCGGC
>NZ_JAXBME010000022.1 GCF_033963835.1 Cytobacillus sp. IB215665 | reverse complement strand
CATAAGACAAGACGGCTGGAAGGTTGCTTTTTAACCTTCTTGACGGATTGACTTATGACCTCGGATGGCGCCTGAAGCTAGACAACAAGAAAAGCGCATGCGCATTGATCATCCCCGACAAGCACTGGAGGCATTTCACCTGAAGGCGCTTTTTGCCTTCAGGTGAAAAGGTGACGTGATAGGTGCTGGAGCTTATACATAGATAAACATCATACAGTGAATGAAACTAAGAAGTAATTTTATACTTTCCTACCAATTAACAAATACAAAAAGAGTCTTGTTCAGCAAATAACGCAAAACAAGACTTCTCATTTATTAAATGATAACTTAATTAGTGTAAGGCAATTTTCACAACATCACGAGCAATCATAACTTCTTCATCTGTAGGGATGACAATAACCTTAACAGGTGAGTGCGGATAATTAATAAACGCTTCTTTACCACGAACTTTATTAAGTGACGGATCCCAGTATACTCCCATAAACTCAAGTCCTTTTAACACACGAGTACGTATAACGTCACTATTTTCACCAATACCTGCAGTGAATATAATTGCGTCTACACCATACATTTTAGATGCATATGAGCCAATATACTTATGAATTCTATCTGCAAATACTTGTAAAGCTAATTCAGCGCGCTCATTTCCTTGTTCAGCTTCTTGCTCAATATCACGTAAATCACTTGAGAAACCAGATACACCAAGCATTCCACTCCGTTTATTTAATACATCTAGCACTTCATCGGCAGTTTTCCCCGTCTTCTCCATAATAAACGGTATCAACGCAGGATCAATATCACCTGAACGTGTACCCATAGCCACACCTGCGAGAGGAGTGAAGCCCATTGAGGTATCAATTGATTTACCACCTTCGATTGCAGCTATACTTGCACCATTACCTAAATGACATGATATAAGACGTAGCTGTTCCAACGGACGTCCTAAGAGTTCTGCTGCACGTTCTGAAACATATTTATGTGAGGTACCATGGAATCCATATTTACGAATTCCATATTCACTATAATAATGATATGGCAAACTATATAGAAATGATTGATCCGGCATTGTTTGATGAAATGCGGTATCAAACACAGCGATAGACGGTACATTAGGTAGTACTTCCTTAAATGCTTTTACACCAGTAAGGTTTGCTGGATTATGCAATGGTGCTAATTCTGATAACTCATCAATATCCTTAATTACATCGTCAGTAATTAATACAGAGTCATTGAATTTTTCACCACCGTGAACGACACGATGTCCGATGCCCTCAATCTCATCTAATGATTGAATAATGTTTAATGATGTCAGTTTATCTAGAAGCATCTTAACCGCAACTGAATGATCAGCGATAGGGCTAACTTCTGTTTGTTTCTCACCATTAACTGTTATATTAAAAATTGCATCGTCAAATCCAATTCGTTCTACAATCCCCTTTGTAACAACCTCTTCACTCGGCATTTCAAATAATTGAAATTTAAGAGAAGAACTACCTGCATTTATAGCAATAACTTTAGACATGTTATTTCACAGCTCCTTTAAAAATCGACACAATTTCATATCCGCCTCTATCATTTAACCACTCACTTTATTACAATGCAATATTAATGTAAAAATGGTACCGTTTTCGTCATAATTTCTTTATTTTCTGATTTTACTTTATTATTTTTCTACTTTAATCCAACTATCAATTCTTTGAATAATTCCTTGCGTTGCCTCTTTATTGGAAAAACTAGGGAGGTCAACTAACAGTGCCTGCTTTGGCACCTTCACTTCTGGCCCCTTTTTCTGTAAAATAAAAATACTTTTTGCATGCTTCTCATGTTGAAATAAAGATAAAGGCAACTGTAATAACCCTTGGATTATACTCGTTTCTTTTACATACTTATGTAACGATGGTGCTAGCTCACTTTCAAAAAGGTTATTAGGTATAAGGAAGAATAAATACCCTCCCTCTTTCGTGTAGTTCATGCATTGTTCAATAAATAAATGATGTGCATATGAATGCCCTTCCGGTGACTTCAATTCATACCCATCGGCCACAACATCGTTTGGATAGTATCCAATTGGTAAATCACATACAACAAGATCAACAGGATCAATTAATAATGGCTCTAAACTATCTTGATTAAAAAATTGAATTGGGTGCTGCTGAAGGTTAGCATTTACATAGGCAAGCTTAATTAATAAATCGTCCACATCTACACCAAAACTCGTTATTTGTTTATCAGAAGCATGATTTAGAACAGTCGTAAGTAAATTTCCTGTTCCTACAGCAGGGTCAACAACTTTGAAGGATTCATAGTTTCTCATGAACTTAGAAACAAGATAACTTACAAAAACCCCAACTGAATCTGGTGTCATTTGATGATTTGGCTGTGTCGATTCCCTCATCCCTTTTAAAGCTGCAAGCTGGTATGCTTTTCTGATTTCCTCATTTGAATATTTTTGTACAATGAGCTTATCGTACTCTTTATTTAATCTTTTCTTTGAAAGTTCACTAAGTTCTTCCTGTAAAATTGTTTCTTGAAATATATTTTCTCCTGTTTCTGCCACTGCTTCTAAATATGAGCATGCTAAGTCCTCTTGCAATAGATTAGCTGTACTGTCTATTACTGAAAAGATTTGTTCGATATTGGTTGACAAAATAAAAACCTCCTAAATGTAAATGTATACTAATTGCAATTTAATATTCTCCTATACAGAAATTAATTATATTAATTTATTCCGATCAAAAAAGAAGGAAAAAGACCTCAACATCGAGGTCTTTTAGCATATGCAGCGTATTATCGTTCCTTAGTACCTGTCGGGGCAATTCAAAAATCTGCTTCGCTTTTCTCACTGTCCTGCTACGCCCCCTTACCTCTCGAGCCATTTCACCTATTCACTTGAAGACATAAAGCGGCTTCAGGTGTAGGCTCCAACGCTTATCGAGGCAATTCAAGTCGGCTTCGCTTTGCTTGTTACTTTGCGGCCTTTACTGCTTCGATTGCTGCTTCGTAATTTGGATGGTTTGTACCTTCTGATACATACTCTACGTAAGTGATATTATCATTGCTATCAATGACGAATACCGCACGTGCTAATAGACGAAGTTCTTTAATCACAGCCCCGTAAGCTTCACCAAATGAAAGGTCACGATGGTCAGATAAAGTAACGACGTTATCGATACCACTTGCTCCACACCAACGCTTTTGAGCAAAAGGTAAGTCTACACTTACCGTTAACACTTGTACATTATCTAGGCTAGCTACCTCTTCATTAAAACGTCTAGTTTGCGCATCACAAACCCCTGTATCTACTGAAGGGACAACACTGATTAAGCGAACAGAACCACTAGAATTAGCTAACGTCACAGGCGACAAATCATTTGCTAAAACCGTATAATCCGGAGCCTTGTCACCAACCTTAACCTCATTACCTAGTAACGTAACTGGATTACCTTTAAACGTGATATTTGCCATATTAATTCCCCCTTATTAGTGTGTGTTCAAGTTTCTTGAACAACTATTTTTCTCCTAAACCTTTAAACAAGCTAATATTTTTAGTATGTATAGTGATAATCATAACTTTTCTTATTATAGATTGCAAAGAAAAAACCTGGCTTAAGTGTTAATACTAATGAGTTGGTCACTCTCTAGGCACCTTTCTTCGCTGCTTTAGAAAAGAGAAGATGCCACGAAAAACTCTAGTTGAGTATATGTTTAAGTCTTAGTGCGAGAAACAACAATCAATGCGAAAATAGCCTATGGTTTTCATGCAACTTTCCTGATCAATAATAAAGTACGTAATTGGAATATACTATTACAGGTGGTGGGTAAATTCTGTAGTAAAAATTAACGAAGCTGACTTATTGATGATTAATAAAGGACGGATAATGAGGTTAAGAAAATGGTGTTTATGAATGCTCACAGCTTACATCTCAGCGTCTGCAATAATACTAAATTATTCCTATCGGATCGTGCATTAACGGATAGATAAGGGACAAGTTAAGTTGTACTTTATCTACCCGTCTTCCCATAACAACTATGTCAATGTTTTTCAGCATATTTTTCTAAGATATAAACAAGTATACAATCATTGTTTTGTGATATCTTTTTATTAATAACACGATAACAATCGGATGAAACCTGATTTGCTGTTGCAAAAATAACAACCAAGTCCAAATTATTTTATACTTTAGCTCATATATCAAAATCTTGCTTTGGCATATCTTGGTGATCTTTAGGTTTACTTCCTTTTATCTCCCGTTCACCATTTTGATCATTTTTCGAAAACATTTTTTGTATTTTATCAACTGCCTGTGGAGCTAATTCTAATATTCTTTCATACAAATGTGTATTTTCATCAAGGTGCAACAGCTTTACTCCTGAAGGATTAACAATTAAAAAAGCAATAGGTGTAATCGAAACTCCTCCTCCACTTCCACCGCCAAAGGGATGTTTCTTAGAATTTTGCCCTTGTTGACCTTGTTGTTGACTACTCCGTTCTTCGATATAAAATTCACTTCCTCCTGCTGCAAACCCAAACCCTACTTTTGAAACAGTTAAGATCACACTACCGTCAGGTGTTTCAACAGGATCTCCAATTATCGTATTTACGTCAATCATCTCTTTTAAATTCTCCATAGCAGTGGTCATTAAACCTTGAATAGGATGATCAGACATATTAACACCTCCTATAGTTTAAATCGATTCTTTAATTTTTTTATTTTTATGTAATGGAGGGTGACCATGCCTAAAATGTGGCCGTCCCCCTTTCCATAATTTCAATAACCTTATTCCTCCTAAAATAGCATACCCGATTCGAAAGTATAACATACACTTTAATTTTGTATGAGAACTAGGTTTTTGATATGAAGGAGCTATCTCTATATAAGGATTTGTATCAAGTTTCATATTATTGCTAATCAAACCAATAACTCCTCCCTTTACACCCCATGCAAGTCCAGCAAGCAGACCTGTCATAGCTGCATCACGAGCACCTAATTGAGTTTGCCATTCAAACTTCGTTACGTGAACTTTTCTTAAAAAATTTCTAATAATTTGGTGAAACCCAACAATATGTTCTATAAGCTCCTTTGCGTTTTGGATCCCTTCAATAACATCATCTACTGAAATGTGTTCAACATCTTTATTGTCAGTATGTTCTTCCCCTACATTGTTTGAAGATTTGTTTTGTCCCACGACAAGATTAGCATCTTTCTTATCTACTTTTATAAATGGAACATTGTACGTATAGCGTATGATCCCAAACAAAGTTCTTAGTTGAATCTCAATTTGATCATTGTCCTTTTCATGTAGAAGAAGTACACGAACAGTAACCTTCATGAAGAGCAAACATAGGATGACAACAACAGAGCTTGCTATGATAGTTATCATTACCAACATATACTCCTCCCTTCTAATAACCTATTATCACCTTCACCAAATAAAATAAACCTATGAAGACACTAGCCTTCATAGGTTTTAAAATGTAAAATTCGCATGTTATTTTCTTTCATGAACTACGGTTGTATCAGCAAATATGTCATGTAAACCTTGTTTTTTCGGTAAAAATGCTACTAAAATATAGCCAATCATAAAAAACTTTGAAATAAACCTACCAATAAACTCTCTAAACAGGATAGTAGACCACGTTAACTGATCGCCTTTTATGTTAATGACCCGTAGACCAAACACCATTTTTCCAAGTGTTTTATGAAAGTATTTTGTCATTAATACGAAATATAAGTAAAAGGTACAAGCAGTTGCAATTGAAATTGCTGCAAACATCCCACTGTCCTTTAGTGGTAAATCAAGCAAACGGAACAGCGGATATAAAATGATGCGATTAATACTTCCTATAACAACTAGATCAAATAAATATGACCAAAATCTCATCCAAAATCCTGCGTTATAATGTAGTGATTGTCGTTTATTAGAAATGCCAACATTATCATGTTCATGATGATGAGAATGAACAGTTCCATTATGATTTATATTTTCATTATGACCTTCTAAAACAGTTTTCGTTTCTTCAGGAATAATTTCCTTGTCCTTGTTTTCGGTTCCATTATTCTTTGTTTCCATATAAATCCCCCCTATTCAGCATATAAATACATAGGTCTTGGGGAATTTGGTTGAGATAACATTTTCATGAGTCCAGCCATTTCAATTTCTTTATTCAAAAATCTATTTGCTGTTATCTCAAATATCGACCAATTCAACCCTAAGTTTTCTTCATACTTAATTACTTGTGCATTTTTAAGGTCCATATCTTCTTTTAATATTTCTAGAGCATCATCATAATATCCGAATTCATCAATGAGATTTAGCTCTTTTGCTTGCCTTCCGTCATAAATGCGCCCATCCGCAATTTCTCGTACTGTATCTTCTGGAATGTTTCTTCCCTCCGATATCACCTTAACGAAGCCATCGTACGAATTATTAAGCATAGATTGCAGGATGTTTCGCTCTTCTTCTGTCATCTCTCTTGAAGGGCTCATTATGTCTTTGAATTGACCACTTTTGATTGTCACAAACTCTACTCCATATTTCTCAGCTAAACCAGCGTAATTAACCCCCTGCATGATAACACCTAACGAGCCTGTTAAAGTTTCAGGACTCGCAATGATTTTATCTGCTAATGCTGAAATATAATATCCACCTGATGCTGCCATACTTCCCATCGATACATAGACTGGTTTACCCGTTTCTTCTCTGTATTCTGTTAATTTTTTATGTATTTCAGCGCTTTCAACAACTCCTCCTCCAGGTGAGTTCACACGAAGTAAAATCGCTTTGATCGCATTATCTTCTTTAGCACTGTCTATCATACTTAAAAATCGTCGATGATTATACCCCACTGATTCAAAGATTGATGTTACATTCGTAGTGTCTTGAATCGCGCCATTTACTTCTAAAACAAGGATTTTTGATAAAGGGCTCTTCCCTTCTTCAATTACTTTTTCATCAAATTCCTTGTCTGTTGTAAAAATTTCCTCAGATATATCACCAAAACCAGAAAAAGCAATTGAACTGACTGTATTAACTAAAACTGAAATGACGAAAAGTAATACAGCTATTCCTAGTGCCGCCCATCTTTTCAAACTCATCAACATTCACTCCTTCTTAATCACAGTATCATTTCCTATTTTGTCATACATTTAGTTTCATAAAAATGATACACTATATACACAATAATCAATTGTAGCAGATTTTTTAGCAAAATAGTGAATACTTGGCAACAATATTCTGTCTTGATACTTAGTAGGAGGTACTATATATGTTTAATCGCCGTAACATCTTTTTGTTTTATAAAAGTGACCCAGTCCTTGACAAACAAGTAGAATCATTATACACAATAGCTGAACAATACGGATTTAAAATCGTAAATGACTACAAAGATGCAAATATTATTGTAAGTATAGGTGGAGATGGGACATTCCTTCAAGCAGTACGAAAGACTGGTTTCCAGGAGGATTGTTTGTACGCTGGAATTTCCAACACAGGCTCTCTTAGTTTATATTGTGACTTCCACATAGATGATACCGATAAAATGATAGAAGCATTAAAAAATGAAGAAGTGGAAGTAAGAAAATATCCTACGATTAATGTATCTGTAGATGACATGACCTCTTTCCAATGTTTAAATGAATGTTCAATTCGTTCAACCATTATTAAAACGTTTGTCATTGATGTACATATAGATGACCTTCATTTTGAAACATTCCGTGGTGATGGCATGGTTATCGCTACACCTACAGGCAGTACGGCATATAATAAATCTGTTAATGGAGCCGTTGTAGACCCACTACTTCCATGTATGCAAGTAAGTGAGATTGCCTCATTGAATAATAACCGCTATAGAACATTAGGTTCATCGTTTATTTTAAGTGGTGCACGTAAGCTTACGCTTAAGGTAGTTCAAGATGGAAATGATTTTCCAACTATCGGTATGGATAATGAAGCGGTTAGCATACGCCATGTAAATAAAATTGAAATTCAGCTCAGTGACAAAAAAATAAAAACTGTTAAATTACGAGACAATTCTTTTTGGGAGAAGGTTAAAAGGAGATTTTTGTAACTGATTTTTTGCCTAATTCATACAGTAGGACTATGCCTTAAATAACAATATCGTAAAAAAAGCCTGTTTTGATTCATTTCTAAACAGGCTTTTAATCTTTGAACAATTCCTATCTTCTCAGTCTGTGTCACTTTTATAGACAATATTATTATCAACAACGGTCATCACAACATTTGTTAACGGAATATCTTCCGGATCAATTTGTAAAATATCTCTATCTAATATTGTAAAATCAGCTACAAAACCGGGAGTTATTTTACCATGTGTTTGTTCCATCTTCACTGCGTAAGCACTGCCTCTTGTATATAGACAAACAGCCTCAAACGGTGTTAATTTTTCATTTTGATAATAGCCTTCATGTTTATCGGAAGGGGACTTCCTCATGATAGCAGCATAAATTCCAAGTAAAGGGTTTGCACTTTCTATCGGTGCATCGGACCCTCCAGCACAATGAAACCCTTCATCAATCAGAGTTCGCCAAGCATAGCTATATTGCATCCTGTCTTCACCTAACCTGTCGATGACCCAAGGGAAATCTGACATTACAAATGTTGGCTGTATATCTAAAATGACTGAAAGGTGCTTTGCTCTATCTATTAATTCTTTCCGCAGAATTTGTGCGTGAATCAACCGATCCCTTTCTCCTTTAGGTGGTGGGTATGCTTCAATAGCAGAAATTGCATATTCAAATGCCAAATCTCCAATAACATGGATAGCCACCGGCATATTATACACCCTTGCTTTTTTAACGAGTTCCTTTAATTCATCTTGAGTATGAATAGCAATTCCTGCCGTACTTGATTGATCATGATATGGTTCAGATAGTAGAGCAGTTCGACCACCTAATGCGCCATCAGCAAAAATTTTCATCGCACCAAACTTGATGAATTCTTCGTTGCTACTATCATTTAATTCCCTTTGAATCATGTCATCAATTACTTCGTGATGAACTAATAAATTTGCTCTGAATTTTTTGCTTTGTCCATTTATTACATGAAGAAATGTTTCATACGTTTGTGAAAAACTATTATAATAATTCAAATCTTCCGTATGGGCACCAACTAAACCTAATGAAAAACAATGATCAATCGATGTTGCCAATGCCTTGTTCAAGTACTCAGTTGTAACTGCGGGGATGGCTTTCGTCACAAGATCAACGGCCTTGTCTAACAAATACCCTGTTGGTTCACCTTTATCATTCCGAACAATTACCCCACCTTTAGGGTCTGTTGATTCTGCTGTTATTCCTGCTAATTGAAGTGCTTTAGAGTTAACAATTGCTGCATGATGACAAATGCGTTTTAAAACCATCGGATTGTTCGGTGAAATCTCATCTAGCTCATATCGATTGAAAATTTTTTTATCTTTAAGATTATTTTCATTCCAGCCTTCTGCAATGATCCAATCACCACTATTGTATGATTTCACATATTCTTGCAATGTTGTTTTTATATCATCTGAAGTAGTTTTAGAAGATAAATCCATTGTTAACAACTTTTCTCCAAGTCCTATTAGATGTATATGACTATCTACAAAGCCTGGAAACATAACAGCATTTTGAAGGTCAACATTTTCAGAAATAGTCTCACCATATACTTTCCGCAAATGCTCTTCGGAACCGATATCTTTTATCATACCTTCTTCCACGTATACAGCTTCTGCTTTATCATTTTCGTTACACATCGTATAAATTGTTCCGCCAAACCAAAGTGTACCCATTTTTACCTCTCCCAATATCAATCGTAGAGCAGTTCCGATTGACTTGTGATTTACACCTTGGAACTGCTCTATCTATATTTACTTCTTGACATTATTTTATCAAAACATTCGAAGGAGAGAAATATGACCTTTATTTTTGTTTAAAAGACTTCTCTTTGAGAAGTTCTTGATTTCGTAATTCTATACGACGAATTTTTCCTGATGTTGTTTTTGGTAAGTCTTCAACAAATTCTATTTTCCGAGGATATTTGTAAGGAGCTGTTAGATCTTTGACATGATCTTGTAGTTGTTTAATCAGCTCTTCATGATGTTGAGGTACCCCCTCACGTAGAACAATAAATGCTTTAACGATTAACCCCCGAACTTCATCTGGGCTGCCAACTACAGCACATTCTTTTACGGACGGATGTTTGACTAAAGCATCTTCAACTTCAAACGGACCAATGGTGTAACCAGAACTTATAATAATATCATCACTCCTCCCTTCAAACCAATAATACCCATCTTTATCTTTCTTCGCCTTATCTCCTGTGATATAGTATTCTCCACGAAATTGCTTAGCAGTTCTTTCTGGATCTTTATAATAATGTTTAAATAATGCTGGGGTTTCAACATGAACTGCAATATCACCAACTTCTCCAATATCGCATGGCTCACCCAAATCGTTAATTATTTCAATTGTATTACCTGGTGTCGGTTTTCCCATAGAACCTGGTTTAATTTTCATTCCTTTCATGACCCCAACTAATAAAGTATTCTCTGTTTGCCCGTATCCGTCCCGAACGTCAACATGAAAATATTTATTAAACGTCTTAATCACTTCACGATTCAGAGGTTCCCCAGCTGAGACCGCACTATGTAAAGATGGAAGTTTATAATCACCAATATTATCTACTTTCGCCATAAGACGATATTCTGTTGGGGTACAACATAATACATTTACTTCATAATCACTTAGCAGCTGTAAATATTTTTTAGGTTCAAATTTCCCATCATAAACTATTCCAGTAGCACCAGTTCCTAGTATTGAAAGAAAAGGACTCCAAATCCATTTCTGCCACCCAGGACCCGCAGTTGCCCAAACTGTGTCGTTGTCTCTAATGCTTAACCAGCTCGATGCTGCTGTTTTCAAATGAGCATATCCCCATCCATGTGTATGAACGACCCCTTTTGGGTTTCCAGTTGTTCCTGATGTATATGATAAAAAAACAATATCATCTCGTCTAGTTGATGCAGTCACTAATTTATCACTGCTACCTTTACATTTTTCCCAAAGATTTTTCCATCCAGCTTTATCTTCTTTTCCAACGATATACTTAGTTATTGTTTCAATATTTTTGACTTCTTCAAATTGCTCGACATACGGATGGTAGCATATGATACCTTTCACTTCTCCATGTTGAATACGATACTGTAAGTCTTTAGTTCGAAGCATTTCTGAACATGGGATAACAACTAATCCCGCTTTAATTGCACCTAAATATATACTATATGCCTCAATCATTCTTGGTATGAGCACGAGCACCTTATCACCTTGCTGAAACCCATCACTCAATAATGCATTCCCTATTTTATTAGCTTCCATCATTAAGCTACTATATGTAATTTCTCGTTTGACACCTAAATCACTTTCGTATTTTAAGGCAATTCTTGAACTATCACTTGAAAAGCGTTCTACTTCTTCAGATAAATTATAAATATCTGGCGCAATTAAATCTTGTCGATTCATGAACAACTCCTCCATTCAAAATATTATCTTAATATTTCATATTATACTAAATCATCGCAATTTTTTGTAATAATATAGTAATTTAATAATCAGCTGACACTATACAGTTGCCTATGTCTTGCATAATAATGCCAAGGGGTTAGAAGCTATAGCTTCTAACCGTTAAATAATAAAAAAGAGCGGGATATGAACCCGCTCTTTGTAGCCATAATATTTATTTATTGTTGTTGGTAACCTCCACCTATTTGTTGCTCAGCCATTTGTACAAGGCGCTTCGTTATTTCTCCACCGACAGAACCGTTTGCACGAGAAGTAGTGTCAGGCCCTAGGTTCACTCCAAATTCAGAAGCGATTTCGTACTTCATTTGATCAAGAGCTTGCTGTACACCAGGAACTACTAATTGATTTGAACTGTTGTATGCCATGTGTTATCACCTCCTTGTGGTAATAGAGTGTGTTAAAACAATAGGCATAATTCACGTAAATGTTGGTAATTGTTCAAAATTTGCAAAGGGGCATAAGTAGATAACTCTAAAAACCGTGGACAGAGGTGTCTTGAAGGATTTGTATACAATAGCAACTAGACGGCTTCTCTACTGAAATATATAGAAAACCTAGAACATAAAGGCATTATAGCCTTTATGTTCTATTTTGAAAAAGTTAACAACTGAGTGAATCTACAGCTCATTAAAATAAATTCTCAATATTTTCCTCGTTTGTCAATTCTTTATCATTTCTTATAACAATAGTCTCAGTGCCTGAAACCGCCTCACTAATTAATGAATCAAAGTCGACAAAACTCTCAAAATGATTTATTTTATCACGCTTTGGTTTCGTTTTAGGTGAGGTTGGTGTAAATATCGTACAACAATCCTCATAAGGTAGTATTGATATATCATGAGTGTCAATTTGCTTTGATATATCTATAATTTCTAATTTATCCATCGTTATTAATGGTCTGATGATGGGCGTTGATGTAACTTCATTAATCGTATACATACTTTCGAGCGTTTGAGATGCCACTTGACCAAGACTTTCACCATTAATAATTGCTAAGGCATCATTCTTTTGCCTCAATTGATCAGTGATTTGTAGCATTAAACGCCTCGTTGAAGTCATCGTATAATTATCAGGTATTTTTTGTTGAATAACTTGTTGAATATTTGTAAATGGGACTATATGAAGCTTAATTGAGTCTGTATATTCAGTTAGCTTCTTAGCTAAATCAATGACCTTTTGTTTTGACCGTTCACTCGTAAAAGGCGGGCTATAGAAATGCACTGCTTCTACTTCTAGCCCTCGTTTCATCGCTAAATACCCAGCAACTGGGCTATCAATTCCACCTGACAACATGAGCATTGCTTTACCACTAGTACCCACTGGGAACCCTCCGGCACCACTTATATCTTTAAAGGTGATATATGTTGCATTATGGCGGACTTCTACACGTAAATTAATATCTGGCTCATGTACATTTACCGTTAAATTTTGAATATTTCGCAAAATATGACTACCAATTTCATAATTTAATTCATTCGAATTGAGAGGAAATTGTTTATTCGCTCTTTTTGCAGTTACCTTAAATGTTTTTCCTTCAGGGTTTAACTCCTTAATTGCCTCAAGAGCCCCTTCTTTAATTTTTTCTATATCACTTAAGGTTTTGATCGCTAGGCTAAATGAATGAATGCCAAAAATTGATGATAGTTTTTCAACAATTTTCTCGTAAGGTTCATTATTTAATTTGATATACATTCTATCACGCTGTTTTTCAATCTCGATGTTTTCAAATTCTCTTAACTTGCCCTTTATATTTTTCTTTAGACGATTTACAAAATAATTTCTATTACGTTTTTTTGTTGATAATTCTCCATAACGAATTAATATATGTTCATATTGCATGTTGTCATTACCTCATTACTATCTTTAATTTGGACTGTTGTCAGTCTATTTATTGATTGTTATTTCTGTATTACGATAAAAGACGGAGAAAACCCGATCTAGTTGTTATCGTTAAGTAACCATAAACTACTAAATTTTACGCAAGAGCCTTAATTTTTCAGCTGATCTTCGAATAGCAGTTAAAACTGTAGGTACTTCATGTATGGAATTATTATAGGATAAACTGATACGAATTGCACTTTCAGCTTCTCGCTCATTTTTCCCCATTGCTAACAATGTTTTACTCGCCACCCTTTTCTTTGAAGAACATGCTGATGTAGTTGACAAATAAATTTGCTCCTCTTCTAATGAGTGGACAAACACTTCAGGCTTTATTCCATGTATTGTCATATTAATAATATGTGGTGCCGAGCTTTTAGTAGATGTATTAAGTGTAATAAATGGTAATTTACTTAACTCATCCATATACGCCTCTTTTATTTTTACCAGATCTTTAATTTTCATTTGATAATTTTCTAATGTAAGGCGAAGTGCTTTTGTCATTGCCACGATCCCAGCTACATTTTCCGTTCCTGAACGATTATTGTACTCCTGCGAGCCTCCAGCAAGTAATGGGGATAAAGTAACTCCTTCTCGAATATAAAGAATTCCGTTACCTTTTAAACCATGAAATTTATGCCCAGACATTGAACATAAATCAATAAAATTTCTTTTTAAATCTAGCGGAACTTTCCCTACCCCTTGTACATGGTCTACATGAAATATAATTTTCGGATAAGATTTTAATAATTTCCCAATTTCCGCAATCGGCTGAACTGAGCCAATCTCATTGTTCACATGTATGATAGATACAAGGATTGTATCATCTCGGATTGCCTTTTTAACATCATCTATTTGTACAATTCCATTTAAATTTACAGGTATATAAGTAACATCATATCCAATTTCCTCAAGTTGCTTACATGCTTCCGTAACAGAGGGATGTTCTATTGTCGTTGTAATGATATGCTTTCCTCGATTGCGGTTAGCAAATGCTATACCTTTTATTGCATGATTATTTCCCTCTGTACCACCTGAATTAAAAGTAATTTCATTAGGTTTAACATTTAACAGCTTTGCTGTTGTTTCTCGTGAGTGTGTCAAGAGACGCTCTGCTTCGCCACCAAGCTTATGTAATGAAGAAGGGTTCCCATAAAATTTACGAGACACAGTAACTAGTGAATCAATGACATCCTCATATGGATTTGTTGTAGCACTATTATCTAAATATATCACAATAAGTCCCCCGATTAATGTCATTTTGCAACTACCTATAATATCATATTTTCAATTAGATTCCCATAAAATCGATAATAAAATCACAATTAAAAAGATATACCTTAATTAAAAGGTATATCTTTTTAAAATGGCCGTTTTCACATTGATTGTCGTTTATCGTACTACATATGGTATCTTTTCTTGTCTAAAGTCTATAAAATCTTCCCTGCTTATATTTTATGAAGTATAGCAACAAAGGTTACGAAAAGAGCATATAAAATAACATATTAATCAACGTAACATAAAATTACTTATTTATTCTCTAACATTTCCTCGATTCTACTTAAAGCACCTGGCTCTATTTCTTCAATAGCAGTAGCAGCTTGTTCAAGTGATAATGAGTAATCATAACTTCTAAATGATACTTCAGATTCTTTCAGTTGCTCAGCAAGCTTCTTATTTTTACTTCTATACCGATTCCCATACTGTATTACCTTTTCAACTAAGTAAGCTTGCTCAATCATTTCATCTGTCATTGAGGAAGATGCATTTACCTGCTCAACTGCTTTTGCAAGCAACTGATTAATAGCAACCATATCTAGGGGTTTTTCTTCAAGTTTTAAAAAGACCTGTTCAAGTGCATTTTTAGTCTCACTTAATACAGCTTGGTATGAAGCAGGAATACCCGGAATATTACTCTTTTGAACTTTTCTTTTAAGTTCCATGAGCTGCTTTTTCATCTCATTTGTTTTTTCTCTTGCAAATAGTTCATCTTTACGTAAATTTTGAAGCATCTCTTTAAATTGTTCATGTTGCTCTCTTAAATCATTGATTCCTTCTAAACAACTCTCAAGTTCTTCTCGGACAATAGTATAGGCCAATTGTTCTTCATCTTTTTTATTTACAATTGCTGTATATCGTTTTTGGAGCTGACCGATTTGATTTTCTATATTATGGTACTTTGCAATTTCTTCTTCATCTAGATGATATAATTGTTGAACAAATAACGATTCTTCTCGTGTCTCATTCGTCTCTTCTTTTAGAGAACGTATTAGTTCACTTACGTTATGTTGATTGTGATTGATAAAATGATGAGCCAATACTTCTTTCTCTAAAAGATCATATAGTGTCTCAATATTTTCTTTAGTTTCATCTAGCTCTTTTGAAACCTCATGTATTTCTGTTTTTTCTATTAAATCTATATACTTACTAAGTTGTGTTCGTATTCGCTCAACTTCAATCTCAACTGGTATATGATCTAATTTGTACCCTTGTCCACTCATCTCAAGGTATCCACTATGAATTTCTTCAAGTTGGTTAGGTATCGTCCCTTGACATTCTGTTAATAATTGAGGTAATTGTTCCATCTTACTTTGCATTTCTTTAAGGTTATTACTTAAATTTATTAAAGCCTCTTTTGCTTCTAAATAATCTCCATTAGCAGTAATTTCATCAACATGTAAAAATTCTTTTTCTAGTTCATCTAATTGACTTTCTAAATTTGTTTCAGCCTTACCATACAAGTGGCGCCTTCCTAATAAATCCTTTTTTATATTCTTATAAATCTTTCTAAACTCTTCTACGTCTAATCTATTTTGTTCTTCACTGCCTACCAATTCTTCCAGCTCTTTTAAGATTGTAGCAATATTGTCTTCTACATCTTTTATCAATTGATCAATTTTCAGTAAAACTTCTTTTGATTTGCTAAATCTATATTTATCTGTATATTCTTCTGCGTCAAACAATAATTCTTCTACATTTGGCAAGTGCAATGTAATAATTTCATCCCACTCTTTACGCCAACGTTCAAAAAGCTCTTCTGTTTGTCCAGTCATATGTAGATCTTTCACCTTGGACATTTCATCAGTAACAGGACGATTCATAATTTCTATTTTTATAGCATCTAATCGATCAATTTCTTTATACATCTTTTTTCTCATGTATATACTAAAAATTACTGTAATAAGAATGATTGAAATTATTCCATATAATAATATATCCATAATTAGCTCCCTTGCGCTATCGTTCTCAGCCATTCAACTATGTAAATAAGATGTTCAAAATGGTTGACACTTTGAACATAGACGTACGATATAAAGGTATAAGGCAAGAATGCTATCGTTCAAAATAATCACTCAGTTTTGTTCGTGAATATGAGCTAGCACTCTACATATCAATGTTTTTATGATAACATGTAAACGACATTTTTTGAGCAATAATTTAAAAATTTTTATAAAAATTAGCATTTTTTCCCGTTATTATTTTCAGAAAAAATATTAAAAGTTTAAGCTCTATAATCATCCCCTAGTTGGGTCATAAAAGTTTTACATTTGTCGAAAGGAGAATTGCTATGAAAAGTGATGGTCACGTCCACACACCTTATTGTCCACATGGTACAGATCATTCGATTGAGCAATATATAATGAGAGCGCTAAGTTTAAACTTATCAGAAATATCTTTTACTGAACATGCACCTTTACCAGTGGGATTTGAGGATCCTACTCCACAACAAGATAGCGCTATGAAACCTTCACAGCTTGAAGAATACATAGCAACTATATCAACCTTAAAAGAGAAGTATAAAAGTGAAATTAAAATTAATATTGGTTTAGAAGTTGACTATATTCAAGGGTTCGAATCAGAAACGAAAGAATTTTTAAATACATACGGTGCTGTATTAGATGATTCTATTCTATCTGTACATTTTTTACTAAACGATGGAGCATACCATTGTTTAGATTATAGTCCGGAAATGTTCCATACAATTATTCAAACAATTGGTTCAATAGAAAAGGTATACCAACAATATTATGAGACTGTATATCAGTCTGTCACCGCAGATTTAGGGGAATATAAACCAACAAGAATTGGACATATCACCCTCGTGAAAAAATTCCAAAAAAAATTTCCATGTCAATTGACTTTCTCAGACGAAATAGTAGAGCTTCTATCCATCGTGAAAAAGGAAAAAATGCAGCTTGATTACAATGGGGCAGGGGTAAATAAACCTTTATGCAAGGAACCATACCCTTCGGATTGGATAATATTAGAAGCAATTAAGCAAGGAATTCCTCTAGTATATGGGTCTGATGCTCATAGTGTAAAGGATTTAGGGCAAGGTTATTCTCACATCATTTGTAAGGATTATCTCAACAGTCCTACTAGTATTTAAATCGCTGTTAATGATCGCTCTTCAGTGGTTGGCATGTATACCATACCTTCTAACCAAACTTCAATTTGCTTCATATATTGGTTTAAAAAATACTCCTCAGTAGGAATGATGTGGAGAACTTCAGAAATGTATTGAGTCTGTAGATAAGGTGTACTAAGAAAGCCTTTTAATTGAATAATCGTGTAAGGAATTGAAATATCCCTAAACTCGCCATCTTTTATGCCTTTTTCAAATAATGCTATTAAATAGTATTTTTCCTTCGTTAAGTAAGTAGTCATAACTTCTCTAATCAAGGTTGTTTCAAGAGTAATTTCTCTGCATACAAATCTTGTTAATAGATGATGTTGCTTTTGATAAATTAACGTTTCGCGAACAAATTGCTTCAATGTTTCCTTTGCAGATGTATTCTCTGATGAACGAAACACATTTTCTATTACTAAAAAATAACCTTCAAAAAAATTTGATACTAGGTATTCTAACAATCCTTCTTTACTAACAAAATAATAAGAAATATTTGCAACATTTACCTTCGCCCTATTAGCTATATCTCTAACTGATGTACCTGTATAGCCATTCACATTTAATAACTCAATGGCTGCATTAATAATTTTTTGTTTTGTTTTCATAGTGGTTGTCATATGTTATCACCCCTAAGAAAATATTTAATATAATACATTCTTTAGATCTTTATTGAAACCTCCCTATTTCTATCGACAAAGTCATGCATAAATCAACGTTTTTTGATATGATTAGTAAAACCTTAAATCTAGGATCATTCAATATGAACTGTCCATTTCTTATTCAAAATGTGTGTATCACTGCAAAAATGTTGGTAAGTCATAGCACTTTAAGGAGCAAAATAAATGATGAATCGTGTCCACTAACACGGTATATGTCGATTTTAATAAAGCTGTTTTCACATATTTTTTCGTACTAATAAATATACACGTATACAACTATTGTTTCGGGACATCTATTCGCTATTGATGATAATCACATATACTTTCTTTTAGTAATTTTGTATAAGTACAAACAAAGTTTACGAAAGAGCCATAAATAATCACGATGATTTTAAATTACTTATTTCTGATAGGGGGATTTATATGTTTGAAGTGAAGAAGTATAAAGAAAATAAAGAGAAGAATTATGAACTCGTAATTAAGCAGCTACATGCTCTTATAGAGGGAGAAAAGAACGATATAGCCAATTTAGCTAATGCAGCAGCTTTGTTAAATCAGTTTTTGGATAATATTAACTGGGTAGGATTTTATTTAACAGATCATCCAGATGACGAACTAGTTTTGGGGCCGTTTCAGGGCTTACCTGCATGCGTCAGAATTCCTTTCGGTAAAGGAGTCTGTGGAACAGCTGCAAAACAAAACAAAACTATTAGAGTTGCTGATGTACATCAATTCCCAGGGCACATTGCCTGTGATGCAGTAACACAGTCAGAAATAGTTATACCATTAGTAAAAAACAACAAAGTGATTGGAGTGCTAGATATTGATAGTCCAATTAAAAATCGCTTTGATGAACAGGACGAAAAATTCCTAGAAAAATTTGCTCAGAAATTAGAAGAATCCTTCGCTATGTAACAATCCATCTAGGACTAAATGATTCATATCAATAGTAAAATGGGTGTCCTTCACTTCCGACACCCATCTTACTGTCAAAAACTCCTCTTTCATATTGTTTGTTTCCGCATTGATTGTTATTTTTCACACTAATATAAACACACATAACACTTGATGTTGTGGTATCTTTTCACATTTAAAACGATAGCTGATTTGCAGCAAAGTTTATGAGAAGAGTCCTTATATTTGATCCAAAGCCTGACTTAAATCTGACCATATATCTTCACAAGCTTCCAACCCTAAAGATAATCTTAATAAATTGTCATGAATGCCCATTTTCAACCGTGCAGACTCTGGAATAACTGAGTGTGTCATTGTTGCGGGATGTTGAATTAGAGTTTCTGCATCACCTAGACTAACAGCGATCTTAATTAACTTAAGTTTATTTAATAAAGATTGTGCTTCTTCCTTATTTCCTTTTATAGTGAACGAAATTAAGCCCCCTGGTTTTTTCATTTGCTTCTGCATAATCTTGAACTGATTGCTAGAACTATCTCCGGGATAAAAAACTTGTTCGATTTTTGGATGTTCTTGTAACTGTTGAGCAATTTGCTTCGCATTTGAACAGTGACGATCCATTCTCACAGGTAATGTTTTTAATCCACGTAATAATAACCAAGCATCAAATGGAGATATTACACCCCCAATATCTTTTTGTGTTGTTTTTGCCACTGTGTCTATGAAGTCTTGCCTTCCAACTATTAAGCCAGCAATGACATCTCCATGTCCACTAATATATTTTGTTGCACTATGAACAACCACATCACAACCTAATTTAAGGGGTTGTTGTAAATATGGTGAACTAAATGTATTGTCAACGATTACTGGTATATTATATTCCTTCGCAACCTTTACAACCATTTCTATATCAATCAGCTTCATAGTGGGATTGATGGGTGTTTCAATATATATGCAAGCAGTATTAGGTCTAATTTCTTTTTTTAATTCATCCTCTGTTTCCATAGAAGAGAAATCATGTGTAATTCCATATTTCTCGTCAATAAGCTGCAATAAACCAAACGTACAACCATATAGTCCTTGCGAACAAACGATATGATCTCCTGATTTGGTCATTGCTAACAATACTGCAGATACTGCTGCCATTCCTGAACCAAATGCTAACCCTGCCTCTCCATGTTCTAAAGTAGCAATGCGTTCTTCTAGAATTTTCACTGTTGGATTGCTTAATCTGGAGTATATATAGCCATCTTCTTCCCCAGCAAATCTTCGCTCTCCTTGTTGTGCAGTTTCAAAAGTAAATGTGGAAGACTGAAACAATGGAGGCGTTAGACTGCCTAAATGCTCATTTGATTCATACCCACCGTGGATAACTAAGGTCTCAATATTTCGATACTTATGATCTTTCATCTCCGTATGCCCCCCCTTAATTGTATAGGTTATTAATGCAACCTCCTATATCATATGAGAAAGCGGACAAAAATGAAAGCGTTTTCTTTTGGTAATGAAAAAAGGAACTCCGATTATTCTCCTTTCTGTATTCGAATAAATTATTGTTTCCTTCTAAAAGATTACCTCTTATCCAACTAAATTAGTCTATCTTTACACCTTAAAAACAACGAAATCCAATAAATGTTCATTAACAAAGTTGACGAAAAGGGTCTATTTTTTTCAATAGATCGGAAAACATAATTATCCATCGGAGCACCTGTATAGGCACTTTCTTCATTTCTCAACATTATAAGTGACAAGTTGATTTTTCCCTGAACCTTTCGCTTTATACAGTGCTTTATCTGCATGAAAGATTAAATCGTTTAAGCTGCTTTTATAATCATTTCCCCAATAAGACAACCCACATGAAATCGTAATTGTAGGATTTGTGCCGTTTTCAATCTTTTTTATTAGACGTTTAGCAACTTCCTTACCAATTTTACAATCTACCGTTGGGAGGTAAATAGCAAATTCTTCTCCACCCCACCTGGCACCTATGTCTTTTTCTCGTATATGCATTTTAATAATGTCTGCCACTTGAATAAGAATATCATCTCCTACTTGATGACCATATGTGTCATTGACCTCTTTGAAATTGTCGATATCAATAAGTAATAGCGTTCCTTGGTGATCTTCACTTAAAGAATACAATATCTTTTCATCTAGATATTTCCTTGAATAAAGCTTCGTTAGATGGTCAGTAATAACCAGCTTTTCCAATTCTTCTCTTAACATAGAATTAGAGAATGCCAACGTAGAATGGTGAATTAACGACTGCATTAATTTAAAATATTCAAAAGTAAAGTGATGTGGTTGTCTATGTAAAACAAGTGCAAACCCCTTTAATTCTTCACTATGTACCATTGGTACTGACATTAAAGATCGGTAAATAGCATTCATTACATGTTCGGCTTGAAGCTCTCCTATAAAGATCGAATCCATTTCTCCTTTTATTTTCTTATGGATAAAATGGATATACTCCTCACAATCCTTAGTTTCAAAAAAGCTTGTACTTCCTGGTAATACCGCGAGCTGGTTGTTATCGTCAATTAACACAAAGCCCACTTCTTGTGCATTGAACGAATTTATCATTTGGTCTGTCATAAATGCCATTATTTCTCTTAAACGAAGGTTAGAATTTAATGTATGTGAAGTAGCATTTATTAGCTGTAAATCAGCAATCAATCGTTTCGATTGTTGATACAATTGTGCATTCTCTATCGCGCTACCTGCAGTATTTGCAAGCAATATAATAAAATCTACTTCACGTTTAGGAAAAACGATACTATCATGTGCTGTTACTTGTAACACTCCGTACACACCTTGCTTACCCATAAGAGGAGCATACAAGATCGATTGTTTTTCCTTCACAGATTGTTCAAAAAACACTTCACCATTGACATATGCTTTCATTGCGAACCCATGAATATGGTTATCATCATAATTCAAATCTTTAATTTGCATGTGATTCTGATTGTTGTTGTCATGTGAAAGAAGTAAATGATGTGTAAATAATGGATAAATATCTTCTAGTGTCTCAATTATTTCCTCTAAAACGCTGTCGATTGACATAGAGGAATGAAACTTTGCTGTTATTTGATTCAGTTGTTCATATCGTTTTTCCTCATTAATGATATTTGTGAACTTCCTCACTTGATTAACAAATTTTTCGCACTCTCTTCCTATTTTCTGTAAAAATTGATTACTATACTCATCGACATTACTCTGTTTTATTAATAAAAAACCATTTTCTTCTATTAAAGTAGAAAAAGGAATCGTTACAGAAGAATCTCCTAATTGATCAAGTACATCTAGTGGCTGTCTTATAATAATCTTATTGAGAAGTTGTGGTAAGATTTTTTCAGATGAAATGAAGAACTGATCTAACTCCTCAACAACACTTGTCATTGTTGAAGCTTCTAGAAAAAAACGATCGATTTCGTGGTTATATAAAAACAAACTAACTTCTAAAGCTTGTAAATTAGTTTTAATTAGGTAGGTTAACTCCGATGGTATATGATGATAATTACTATGATTGTCATCAATTAATAACAGATCGAACAATTCTGCTTTAATACGTGTATATATTTGCTCTTCCACTAGTTCCATTTTATCACCCGTTTATTAAGGTTTGGTTCATATCTATGGAAAGTTTAAATAATTCTGTGTAATCAACATTATATCTTAAAATCATTAATTTTTCCTAATTTTTTTAAATTTTATAGTCTATTTGTCCCATGACAGTACTTTTATCCCAATAATTATCTGTATATGTACAATCTTATTATAACCTCCTTGACTTTCATGAAGAAAAAACATATAATGTTCGTTGTGTAAAATATCGCAGCTTATGTGATGTACATTGAGTTCTCAGTTTGTTCCTCTCTATTGGAGGTGTATCGTGTAACTCTCTGCTGCTAGAGCGAGGATACATGAAAAACAAAATGGGCTGAATGAAATACATTACGTCTGTTTTTATTTTATACAAAATAAAAACATTGAAGGAGGAGTCATCATGGCTCGTTATACAGGTCCAGCATGGAAATTATCTCGTCGTCTTGGTATTTCACTAAGTGGAACGGGAAAAGAATTAGAGAAACGCCCTTATGCACCAGGTCAACATGGCCCAGGTCAACGTAAAAAACTTTCTGAATATGGTTTACAGTTACAAGAAAAACAAAAGCTTCGTCACATGTACGGTGTAAACGAACGTCAATTCCGTAACTTGTTTGATGCAGCTGGTAAAATGACTGGTAAACATGGTGAAAACTTTATGGTTCTTTTAGAATCTCGTCTTGATAACTTAGTATATCGCTTAGGATTAGCTCGTACTCGTCGTCAAGCACGTCAATTAGTTAACCATGGTCATATTGTAGTTGATGGAGGTCGAGTAGACATTCCTTCATATAAAGTTAAACCTGGTCAAACGATTTCTGTTCGTGAGAAATCTCGTAATCTTGACATTATTAAAGAAGCTATTGAAGCTACAAACTTCGTACCTGAGTACGTAAACTTCAATGCTGATAACCTAGAAGGTACATTCACTCGTTTACCTGAACGTTCTGAATTACCAGCTGAAATTAACGAATCATTAATCGTTGAGTTCTACTCTCGTTAATTAATTCGCTTTATATCTAGCGATGGTAAAAACCCTAGAAACCTTGGTTTATTAAAGTTTCTAGGGTTTTTTGTTTGTTTTTTACTTTGTAGAATAATGTATTCTCCTCAAGTTATTTAGAGGAGATTTTTTGGGAAGCTAATTGACTCAAATGATCTGTATTATTAAAATAATTTATTACAATATTAGATGAGTTATACTCAATTAAATGTACTCCTGTATCTTGAGTATGAATAAAACAATTAGGAACAGGAGGTAATTTTAATAAAACATGTATCAATTTTTCAATCATACCACCATGTGACAATATAATAATTCTGTTAGAATCTTTATGTTCATCTAATATTTGTAATAGGATAGTTTCTGCTCTTGCTCTAAACTCTATATCTGTTTCTCCTTCTAGAATACTCTCAAATGGTTTTAAGTCATAGTGAGAATTCATGTTTTCTTTTGTAATAGGCTGCCCAGCTAAAATTCCATTGTTCCTCTCTCTAAGGCCGTCACTATAAGTAATATTACATTTTAATTTCGCTCCCAAAATCTTTGCTGTTTCAGAAGCCCTTTTTAATGTGCTTGTCCAAATTACATCAAATTCCCCAAAATTTTCAACTAAATGTGAAGCTAAAGATTTCGCTTGAATTGTTCCTTTTTGTGTTAATGAGAAATCAGCTCTTCCTTCATGTACATTAAGAATATCTGCTTCTGATTCACCATGTCTTATTATTAATATCTCCATTTTTATCCCCTACCTTACAGTGGTAATTTAACACCCAGCTGATACTTATTTTTTTGATTTTTTGTTGTTTATTAATGATTATAATAACATCAATACGATACATATTGAGCGCATTAATTAACCTATTCACTATCAAACTTCTAGTCTCTCTAAAATGGATTTTCCATCATAAGGTCAATAAAGAACCTTTTAAGATAACACCACATGTTTAAGACATTCTCATGCAACAATTTTAATTAGTCAGCGAATTCCTGTGAAAGTATGCCTGCCCGTTTAGGTAACACTCCACAAATGATTTTGGACATCTATAGTCATTCTTTCAAGGACATAGAATAAGAATCTGTTCAAGCGTTTGAGCAGGCTTTTAAACCTCTAACTAGGTTTTCTCAAAAATATTAGTGTTAATAGGCTTTTTAATCGTATTGATTTCTACTCTCGTTAATAAGAGCAAAAACCCTAGAGAAGATTTTCTAGGGTTTTTATTATGTTAATTAATATATTTTATCTTTGTTGTGATTTATAAAATGAGCACCTTGTCAGCTGCGCTTTGCTATTAATACTTGATTAGGAAGTATTTTTTCTTACCTCGGCGAATAACAGTGAATTGGCCTTCGATTCTATCCGTGTTAGTTATGACACGATCAATTTCTTGTGTTCGTTCACCATTAATATATATTGCTCCATTTTTTATATCTTCTCTTGCCTGACGCTTCGATGGAGATATTTTACTCATTACTAATAAATCAACTAAACCAACCTCAGCTTCACCTTCAAAATCATATGAAGGCACATCTTTAAATCCTTGTTTTATTTCTTCAGCTGTTAAAGATGATATTTCTCCATTGAAAAGCGCACTTGATATTTTAATCGCTTGATTTAACGCTTCTTCTCCATGAACTAACTTAGTCACTTCTTCAGCAAGTGCCTTATGAGCCGTTCTTTGTTCCGGTGCGTCTCGTAATTCTTGCTCTAATTGTTCGATTTGATTTTTTGATAAAAATGTAAAATACTTCAGGAAATTAATAACATCTCTATCATCAGAGTTAATCCAAAACTGATAAAATTCATAAGGAGAAGTTTTTTCCTTATCTAACCATATCGCTCCACCAGCGGTTTTGCCAAACTTTGTTCCGTCTGCTTTCGTAACAAGAGGAATAGTTAAACCAAATGCTTTTTCTTCTTCATCAGAAGATTTTCTAATTAATTCTAAGCCTGCAGTAATATTTCCCCATTGGTCACTACCACCAATTTGTAATTTACAATTTTGTTCTTTATATAAATGTAAAAAGTCTAATGATTGTAATATCATATAGCTGAATTCTGTAAATGAAATCCCAGACTCAATTCTTGATTGAACTGAATCTTTTGCGAGCATATAATTTATTCCAAAATTTTTACCTACATCCCGTAAAAACGATACAACATCTAGCTTGCCAATCCAGTCAAAATTATTTGCTAAAAGTGCTTTATTCTCTCCACTTTCAAAATCTAGAAAACGAGATAGCTGTTGTTTTATACGGTTTGACCATTCAATGACAACATCTTCTGTATTTAATGACCTTTCACTACTCCTGCCACTTGGGTCACCAATTAATCCTGTTCCGCCACCGACAAGTGCAATCGGTTGGTGGCCAGCTAATTGAAATCTCTTTAACACCAATATAGGTAATAAGTTTCCGATGTGTAAGCTATCTGCTGTCGGATCAAAACCACAATACAACTTCACTGTCTCTTCATTTAAGTGCTGCTTTAACCCATCTTCATCAGTAATTTGATTAATTAATCCTCTGAACTGCAAATCCTCTATTAGATTCATACAGATCATCTCCTTTTCGTTAAATTAGACAACGCAAGGTGCCTCACTATGCCAACGTCCTATGGATAATGTTGTAATCTGATCAACTCCCGAGACGCGCTTCAGACAACCTAACAAGAAGGTCGCTTGTTAACATTATTATAGATCGGCTTATGACCTAAAGCCGACGAAGCCTTAAGCTAGACAAATAAAAAACTCGCCCCTAAAAAATGAAGGGACGAGTGTATTCGCGGTACCACCCTACTTGAGGAATATATCCTCCGGCTTAAAAAGATAACGGTAAAACCGTCCTTTGCTACTTAGTCAACTAACCGTTCACAAAAGATGCTCTAGGAGGTAATTCATGCATATCTTTGTACTGGTTCCCACCAAACACCAGCTCTCTAGGTAAAGTTGTTAAATTGACCTAACAACCATTTTTACAGGGAGATATTTCACTACTAATTCCTATCATTGCATTCATGTATTTGAATTAAGAATATTTTTATCATATTAGCATCATAAATGTCAAGAACACATTTAATTATTATGAATTAATTTCTACAAATTTAACGATTTGTTGTTCAAATCTTCCATGCCAAAAATGATATTTAATTAATAGGCCTTAAGCCATCTCTTACAATTTACATTTAAAATTTGGAAACAAAAATATTTTAGAACAAGGAAAATGACTTATGCTATAATTGTAATGATTTTGTCTTTTTATAAGGTGGTTTTCCAGTTAATTGTTATTTATTGTGGCTAAGAAATAAATACGTATAAAACTGGCATACAAGGTAACTTTTCTCCAATAAAATAATAACTGAATGAAATCAATTTGTTGTTAAACAATAACTACAATCTTTTTAGAGAGAGCTTTTTATTAGGCTCTTTTCGTAAACATTGATGCTATTGTTACCAAAAGTTATGGTTTTATCCTAGCCATTATTTTAAAGTAGAAAAGATGCCACGAAGACTAGATTATTATGTAATTAAATCTTAGTACGAAAAGCAAAAACCAATTCGAAAGCAGCTTTTTAATAAAACTTCAATGATTAAAAATTATAAAATAGATAGAGATTTTTAGTTGATTGTACCCAGGGGGGAAATATTGAATATGAGTGATAATAGATCTAATTGGCAAGATCGATTACAAAAAGTACGAAGGATGTTCAGTAGCAAAGATGCTGTTAAAGGCGCAAGAATTACTTACGGTGTATTTTGGAATATCACCCTACTCTTTATAATTATTGGATTAATAGGATTCTTTTTTGCTGGTGGTGTTGGTGCAGGCTACTTCGCGTCGTTAGTAAAGGATGAACCAATCCGCTCTTATGATAGTATGAAAAAAGACATCTATAATTATGAAGAAACGACTGAATTATATTTTGATGATAATGTTTATTTAGGTAAGCTTCGTTCCGACCTTGATCGTGAAGAAGTTAGTATAGAAGATGTTTCTCAGCACCTAATAAATGCTGTCGTTGCAACAGAGGATGAGTTTTTTTGGGATCATAGTGGAATTGTTCCAAAAGCAATCATGCGTGCCCTTTTCCAAGAAGTTACAAATTCATCTGTAAGAACTGGTGGTAGTACTCTTACTCAGCAGTTAATTAAAAACCAAATACTTTCAAACGAAGTATCTTTCGAACGGAAGGCAAAGGAAATGTTACTTGCTCTGCGACTTGAGCAATCTTTTGATAAAGATGAAATTCTTGAAGCTTACTTAAATGTTTCTACTCTCGGAAGAAATTCTTCAGGTAGAAACATAGCTGGTATCCAAACAGCTGCTCAAGGTATTTTTGATGTTAATGCTAAAGATTTAAACATACCTCAAAGCGCATTTATTGCTGGTTTATTTCAAAGTTTTAGCTATACGCCATTTACAAATAAAGGTGAGATAAAAGAGGATTTAGAATCATCTATGAATAGAATGCATACTGTACTTAGCCGTATGCTGCAAGCTGAGTTTATTACAACAGAAGAATATGAATCTGCATTAAATTACGATATAACAGCAGATTTTGCACCACCTAAGGCATCTCCAATAGATAATTATCCTTGGCTTACTTTTGAGATTGAGGATCGTGCAGAGAAAATATTAGCTGAGATATTAGCTGAAAACGACGGATACGAAGTGACGGATTTAGCTGAAAACGACGATCTATACAACGATTATATAAATCGTGCGAGTAAAAATTTACGACAAAATGGCTATAAAATCCATACGACAATTGATAAAGAGATCTATGACGAAATGCAAACTGTAGTACAAAACTTTGAATATTTCGCACCTGACAAGCCAGAAGAAAAAGAAGATCCTGAGACTGGGGAAATGATTCAAGTGATGGAACCTATTGAAGCTGGAGCTGTACTAATCGAGAATACAACTGGTAAGATCATCAGCTTTGTAGGTGGACGAGATCATAATCGAGAACAGCTGAACCATGCTACGAATGCAGAACGCTCAAATGGTTCTACGATGAAGCCTTTGTTAGCTTACGGTCCTGCAATGGAGCTAGGTAAGGTACAACCAGGGGCAATTTTAGCAGATGTTGAACTAAAGGTACAAGCAGGTGGAGAAATGTACCAACCTGGTAACTATGATGGTAGAACACACGGTCTAACATCTGTCCGGTACGCTTTGCAAAAATCATATAATATTCCAGCTATTCGTTCATATATGTCCGTTATTGATCAAAAACCTGCTTCATTTTTGGAAAAAATGGGATACACAAGCTTAACAAAAGAAGATCATACAAATTTATCAACGGCTATTGGTGGCTTAGCATATGGGGTAACTGTTGAAGAAAATGTTAATGCTTATGCTACATTTGCAAACGATGGACAATTTGTCGATGCTTATATGATTGAACGAATTGAAACAAATGACGGTGAGATTATTTATGAGCATGAAAGTGAAGCTGTTGAAGTATTCAGCCCGCAAACATCTTACTTAATGATTGACATGATGAGAGATGTCATTAGCGGTGGAACAGCTGCATCGCTCCCAGGCAGACTTGATTTCAAGGCTGATTGGGCAGGAAAAACTGGTACATCACAAGATTTTAAAGATGCATGGTTTGTTGCAACAAACCCAAATGTAACCTTTGGTGTTTGGAACGGGTATGACACACCAAAATCAGTAAAAACGACATCAGGGCCAACATATGGCCAAAGAAACATATATTTGTGGGCAGATTTAATGAATGCCGCTTATACTATTAGACCTGAACTAATTGCTCCTGAAGAAAGGTTTAAAATGCCTGGTGGAATCATTAGTCGATCTTATTGTGCTGCATCAGGTCTATTGCCTTCAAAAGCATGTGAAGAGGCTGGGCTTATTGAAACAGACCTTTTCAACGCAAAATATGTACCTACAAAAGAGGACAATAGCTTAGAAAAAGCTAATTATGTTGAAATTGGTGAAAAAATATATCGAGCTATAGAAACGACCCCTGAAGAATTTACTAAAGAAGGGTTTATGTTTACTGAAGCATTCCTTGAAGAAATTGGCATTACCGATTTAAAAGTAGCTAAGCAACTAATTCCAAATAATGAAAAATGGAGCAATATTATTTTTCCAGAATTAGAAGAATTAGAAGATACAGGAGAATTACCTGATACTATGGGCGGTGTTAAATTAAATGGAAACTCTATCACATGGCCTGCTCATTATCAACAAACTGTTATTGGATATCGAGTGTACGAAATATCCAATTATGGGGAGAATGTTTCTGAAATAGGCATGGTACCTGTTGGTGAAGATTTAGAATTTACAGTAGGTAATACAGATAGTGCTTATTACGTGACTGCGGTTGATATATTTGGAAGAGAATCTGCTGAGTCTAATAAAGTCATTAATGGTGATTGGCAAGAAGAACCTGATGATATTGAAGACCCTAACAACGGGGACAATGACCAACCTGGTGACGGTGAGGACCCTGGTGACGGTGAGAATGATCCAGGAAACGATGATAATGATCAACCTGGCGAGGGCGAAGGCGAAGATCCTGGTAGCGAAGATAACGATCAACCTGGTGACGGTGAGAACCCTGGTGATGAGGAAAACGATCAACCTGGTGATGGTGAGGACCCTGGTGACGGTGAGAATGATCCAGAAAACGATGAAAGTGATCAACCTGGTGATATAACTGAACCAGAAGATCCAAGTACACCTGCGGACCCTTCAAATCCTTAATAATAAGGTTCAGACAATAATAAAAAAGAAGGTTGCTCAAAAGTTAATACTGAGCGACCTTCTTTTTTTCTCGTATATAAGAACTAAATAAAGTTAGACGTATAGATGGCTACCGGCTACCTATTAAAAATTTGTTTCGTTTTTAATACGAAAAACATCGTTTATTCCTGTAACTAATCTTCCATAGTTGATAAATCACCCGTAGGTAGATCTAATTCCCACGCCTTTAACACTCTACGCATAATTTTCCCACTTCTTGTTTTAGGTAACTTTTCACAAAACTCTATTTCACGTGGAGCTGCATGAGCTGAGAGGCCTTTTTTCACGAAAAGCCTTATTTCTTCTTTTAATTCATCAGTAACATCGTAGCCATGTCTTAGTGAAACGAATGCTTTAATAATTTCTCCACGTACTGGGTCAGGTTTTCCTATCACCCCAGCTTCTGCTATTGCAGGATGTTCAACAAGCTTACTTTCAACCTCAAAAGGTCCAACTCTTTCACCAGAAGTCATAATTACATCATCTATCCTACCTTGAAACCAAAAATACCCTTCTTCATCCATATAAGCTGAGTCTCCTGATACATACCAATCACCAGGCATAAAGTATGATTCATATTTTTGTTGATTGTTCCAAATCGTATACATCATTGATGGCCACCCTTTTTGTATGGCCAAATTCCCCATCCGATTTGGTGGTAATTCATTTCCTTGATCATCCACAATCGCAGCCTTAACTCCTGGAATAGGTTTTCCCATTGAACCAGGCCTTATTTCCATACATGGATAATTACATATTAATTGAGCACCTGTTTCAGTCATCCACCATGTATCATGAATACGATTATTGAATACTTTAACACCCCAACGTATGACCTCAGGATTTAATGGCTCTCCTACACTTAAAATATGTCTAAGGGAGCTTAAATCGTGTTGCTTTACTAAATCATCACCAGCACCCATTAACATTCTAAATGCAGTTGGAGCACTATACCAAATAGTAACACCGAACTGTTCAATCGCTTCATACCATGCAGCTGGGCTAAACCTTCCTCCAATAACTACATTTGCAGCACCCACAAGCCATGGGGCAAAAATACCATAAGCAGTCCCTGTAACCCATCCAGGGTCAGCAGTACACCAATAAACATCATCTTCTTTTAAGTCCAATACCCACTTTGCTGTTTGATAGTGCTGAATCATAGCATTATGGACGTGCAATACGCCTTTTGGTTTACCTGTTGAGCCCGAAGTATAATGAATAATAAGTCCATCTGATCTATCTACCCATTCAATACTTAAACGGTCACTAGCACTTTCCATTTCTTTATAATAATTAATAAACTTTTCATCATCTAAGTCATCACCAACTAAAATGATATGCTTTAGTGCCGGAAGCTCATTAACTGGAACTCTATCTAATAATTCAGGTGTCGTTACTAACACTTTTGCTTCACTATCTTCTAACCTATCACGAACTGCCCCTTCCATAAAAGCTTCAAATAACGGCCCAACAATAGCTCCTAGTTTTATTGCCCCTAGAATAATAAAATATAATTCGGGAGAACGAGGCATAAACACAAAAACACGATCACCTTTATCAACATCAGCTGCTTGCTTAAGTACATTTCCTGCTCGGTTAGAGAATTCACTCATTTCCTTAAATGTATATTTCTCTTTTCGAACAGAATCTTGATAATATAATGCTATTTTATTTTTCCTAAAGGTATATGCATGACGATCAATCGCCTCATAGGCCATATTTACCCTACCTGTTTTTGACCAAGAAAAGTTATTTTCTACTTCGGACCAATTAAACTGACTATAAATTTCTTCGTAATCTGTTAAATTGTAATCCCCTTTCGTAACAGCTAACGATTCCACCTTCATTTACAATTCCCCCTTTGTAAATCTCTTCAAAGAATATTATATTATAAATACATAGTCTTCTCAATTTTAAAAATATTAAAATAACAATTGTACATTGTTAACGAATATCCACAAATAGAATGTGAAAAAATGCAATGAGAGTAATTATATATTACTAATATTATGTATAATAGAATAAAACATGTAATAAGGTGGTGACCTAATGGAACATAAAAAAACTTATAATGCAAAAGAATTAAAAACACCACAGGGAAACTTAATTTTAGAAGGACCCATTTCATCTGCTAAACTATCAAGCTACGATTTTCATCACGATCTTATAGCATTTCGCCAACCAGATCAACAACATAAGGCATTAATAGGGATAGCAGATTTGCCTGAAGGTAGAATTATT
This sequence comes from Cytobacillus sp. IB215665, assembly GCF_033963835.1. Classification (NCBI taxonomy): domain Bacteria; kingdom Bacillati; phylum Bacillota; class Bacilli; order Caryophanales; family Bacillaceae; genus Cytobacillus; species Cytobacillus sp. IB215665. The sequence continues at coordinate 37,781 of NZ_JAXBME010000022.1, read as the reverse complement.
ATAGCAAGACACGAGCATACCATTGTTGGATATGTTACTTTCTTATACCCTGACCCTCTTGAACGTTGGTCTGAAGGCAACATGGAAAATTTAATTGAACTCGGGGCAATAGAAGTGATTCCTAAATTCCGAGGTTCCTCAGTCGGCAAAAACCTTATTAACGTATCAATGATGGATGATGTAATGAATGACTATATTATTATTACAACCGAATACTACTGGCACTGGGATTTAAAAGGTACAGGACTTAATGTTTGGGAGTATAGGAAGGTAATGGAGAAAATGATGAATGCTGGCGGTCTAGTATGGTACGCCACCGATGATCCAGAAATTAGTTCTCATCCAGCAAACTGTTTAATGGCTAGAATAGGAACAAGAGTTGATAATGAATCAATACAACAATTCGATCGATTGAGATTTATGAATAGATTTATGTATTAGATAACTTTTAAAATGAAATACAGCTTGAAGGGGGAAATACAATGATAGTTGAGCAAATAATGAAAACAGATGTAACAACACTCTTTCCCAATGATACTATTGAAACTGCTATCATCACGTTGCACAAAAAAGATATTAGACATATTCCTATTGTAGATAAAAGCCACCACATAATTGGCGTCATCTCAGATCGAGACTTACGTGATGCAAGCCCTTCCATTTTGGAACTTAACAATGATAATAAGCACATCCTTAAACAGCCAATAAAGAACATTATGAAAACTGACGTTATTACTGGTCACCCGTTAGATTTTGTTGAGGAAGTGGCTGCTGTATTTTATGAGCATCGGATCGGTTGTATGCCGTTAACAAATAATAATAAATTGGTAGGTATAGTGACAGAAACAGACGTCCTTCATACCCTTGTACAACTTACTGGTGCACATCAACCTAGTTCACATATTGAAATTAAAGCTAGTAACAAAACCGGCATGCTAAGCGATATTGCTTCAATTTTCAAGGACCGAAATATCAACATCAATAGTGTACTAGTATATCCAGATGTAGATGAGAGCTATAAAATACTCGTTTTTCGTGTCCAAACGATGAACCCACTGAAAATCGTAAATGAATTGAAAAATGAAGGTTATACAGTCTTATGGCCAACTGTACCAGGTGTTTCTTTATGAGCGGAAACTCAGTCTTTGTTTATTCGGACCAATTTCAATTATACAAATTTAGTGATGACCACCCTTTTAATCAATTGAGGGTGAAATTAACTTATGACCTCCTTAGAAAGCTTCATATACTCGATGATAATCAAATTATCCCTCCTAGAATTGCAACAGATGAGGAACTGACGCTTATTCATGATCCAAACTATATACAAGCTGTTAAATTAGCTGGCAATGGCCAACTATCAGCGGAAAAAGCTCAAGCATATGGAATTGGCACCGAAGATACCCCTATTTTTAAAGATATGCATACAGCAAGTGCTCTGTTAGTAGGTGGTACGTTAACGGCTGTAGACCATGTGTTAACAGGAAAGGCTACACATGCACTAAGTCTTGGAGGAGGATTACATCATGGATTTAGAGGAAAAGCATCTGGCTTTTGTATTTATAATGATAGCTCTGTTGCAATTAAATATATGCAAGAAAAATATGGTGTACGAGTAATGTATGTCGATACAGATGCACATCATGGAGATGGAGTACAATGGACATTTTATGATGACCCTGAAGTTTGTACATTATCGATACATGAAACTGGACGATATTTATTCCCCGGTACAGGACATGTAAATGAAAGGGGACATGGGAAAGGTTATGGATATTCATTTAATATCCCAGTTGATGCTTTCACAGAAGATGACTCTTGGTTGCATGCTTATAAACAATCTTTTTTAGAAATTGCAGACTATTTTAAACCAGACGTCATTATAACTCAAAATGGTGCCGACTCTCATTATTATGACCCACTTACACATCTTTCTTCAACGATGAAAATATATCGAGAAATTCCAAAGCTAGCTCATGAAATTGCTCATAAATATTGTAGTGGTAGATGGATTGCAGTAGGTGGAGGGGGGTATGATATATGGCGTGTTGTTCCTAGGGCATGGTCTTTAATTTGGATTGAGATGATTGAAAAATCACATAATATTTCTGATATACCTGAGGAATGGATCAAAGCATGGCAAGACGCTTCTCCAGTACAACTACCGTTAAAATGGGATGATCCAGCAGACCTATACTCTCCAATACCCCGTAAAAATGAAATATCTGAGAAAAACATGCACACAGTCATGAAAGCGCTTCAAATTATTAGAGAAAATAAACAACAACGGAATTCTATATAAGAAATGGCTTATAAATCAAATTGATTTATAAGCCATTTTACAATTTTATGTCCTAACAACATCTTGTTTGATATGCTTATAAGACGCTTTTTCTTTTACAAGTAAAATTCCGTCAAGTCATGATCGTAAGTTAAATTTAATTAGTTTGTTCAATGTATTCTGGATCAGAAATCACTATTTCAACTCTACGATTTTTCTCCCAATTTTCTGGATTAGAGTTAGGAGCAACAGGTCTAGTATCACTAAATCCAACAGCTTCAAAGCGAATATCATCTAGCTGATGCTCTTCTATTAAATAACGAATAACACTGCTAGCGCGAGCTGTAGATAATTCCCAGTTTGATGGATATCTATAAGTTTCGATTGGACGATCATCTGTATGCCCTTCCACTTTAACCAGATTTGACATGTCATCTAATAAATTTCCTACCTTATCTAAAAATGGATAAGCAGATGGTTGTATAATTGCTTCCGCAGTGTTAAATAAAACCTGTTCTTGTAAAACTAATACAACACCACGCTCATAACGATTAGCTACAATGACATCTTCAAGACCATTCTCTTGGAGAAATAGTTGTATTTCTACAACTAGTTCATTTAATGGATCTATATTAGTGACTTCCCCACTATCCTCATTCAAATGTACATCTTCTGTTGATAATGGATCGAAGGGAATTGGAGATGGGTCAAAGTCTAAAATATGGTTCGTTTTAAATGAATTAGCAACAGCTTTAAACTTTACAATATCAATTTGCGACATTGAAAACATTAATATGAAGAACACAAGGATTAAAGTTATAAGGTCAGAAAAAGTAACCATCCAAGCAGGTGCACCTTTTTTTCTTTCAGTATGCACTCTTTTCCTATCTCTCATTTTGAGCTGCCTCCTCTACCTCCTCATCTTCGATGCCCACTCGCTCTTTATAAGATAAAAAGGCACTGAGCTTTTCTTCCAAAATTTTAGGGTTTTGACCAGATTGAACACCAATAACCCCTTCAATGATAATTTGCTTCAAAAATACTTCCTTTTCCGTTTTCAAAGCAAGTTTTGATGCTAATGGAATGAAAACTATATTAGCGAGTAATGATCCATACAATGTAGTTATTAAAGCAATTGCCATATTGGGACCTAAAGTCGTTGGATCATTCAAATTTTTGAGCATTAATACTAACCCTGTTAAGGTACCAATCATTCCCCAGGCAGGGGCTAGTTCTCCAGCCCTTTCAAGAATACTTCTTCCCTTCCGATGTCTTTCCTCCATTGCAGAAATTTCAGCATCCATAATATCATTAATGACATCAGGTTCGATACCATCTACAGCTAATAGGATACCTTTTTTAATAAACGGATCGTTAACATTTTCAATTTCAGCCTCTAATGCAAGTAAACCTTCCCTTCTTGCCCTATCAGATAAGTTGACAAATGTATTAATTAATCCATTTAGCTCCTGTTCATTTTGACTAAATGCTTCTTTTAACACCTTAAATAAAAGTTTAATGTCTTTTAAGGGGAAACTTGTTAACAACCCAGCTGTTAAACCACCCAAAACAATATACATTGATGGGAAATGGATAAATGAGGATAATCCTGTCGATCCACTATTTGATATTATACCGAATAAAAACATAGCTACTGCAAGAACTAATCCACTAGGTGTTAGTAAATCGAATTTTTTTTTCATAATTTCTCTCCCTGTGCATATATAGAATCCAACCTCTCTATTCTATATATCGACAGGATTTTTAATTTGTTGAATGACGAAACTCAATTCTATGAGGAAGTACTACAACGCTATCCTCTACCTTCTCTTTATTCATATATTTTGTCAACAACCGCATTGCTACTGCACCGATATCATACATCGGTTGAACAACTGTCGTTAATTGTGGTCGCACCATAAAAGATAGCCTCGTATTATCAAAACCAATCACTTCCATATCTTTAGGAATCACTGTGCCGTGATCTTGCGCTCCATGAATGACACCTAAAGCCATTTCATCATTCCCAACAAAAACAGCCGTTGGTTTATTTGGCATCTCCTCTATTTTGTTGTAAGCGTCAATCCCTGAATCATAAGTATAATCACCTTCAAGAATATATTCATCTACGTATTGTAGCCCAGCTTCTGAAAGTGCTTTTTTATATCCTTCTAGCTTCTTTTTACTACTAATTTGATCATCAAGTGGGCCACTGACGTATGCAATTTTTTTATGGCCATTATTAATAAAGCTAGTAGTCGCATCAAATGCAGCTTGTTCATAATCAATGTTGACAGATGGAATAATATTTTCTTCTTCAATAGATGCTGCTAAAACTACTGGCACTTGTGATTTTTTAAATTGTTCAACATGATCTTTTGTAATATTTCCGCTCATATAAACGATTCCATCGACTTGTTTTCCGAGCATTGTATTAATTAAATGAAGCTCTTTTTCTTTATTTTGATCTGAGTTGCTTAAAATAATGTTATATTTATACATTGTTGCAATATCTTCTATTCCTCTCGCTAGCTCAGCGTAGAAGATACTTGATATATCAGGAATAATCACACCGACAGTTGTAGTTTTTTTACTCGCCAAACCACGTGCTACTGCATTTGGTCGATATCCAAGTTGTTCAATTGTCTCTAATACTTTTTTTCTCGTCGCTGGTTTTACATTTGGGTTCCCATTTACAACCCTTGAAACAGTTGCCATTGATACATTAGCCTCACGTGCAACATCATATATAGTAACATTCATCATTATCAGCTCCTAATTAGTTTTTCTTTATGCTATTATTTGCTTAAATTTTATATTTAACAGAACCACTACCTATATTAATAAACAAGAATTGTTTTCGTATTGTATAGAGTTTCACAAATGGCCTTAATAAGGGCTATTTTCACAACAATCCTTACTATTCATACTAAGCGGTAATAACCTAACATTCGTGCATCTTTTCTAATATAACATTAATCGTTTCAGACAAAATCCCATCTTACTGTTCATTGTTAATATATAAATATAGCTGCAAAGTTTTTGAACAGAGACTTAATTATAAATATTATGTAGGTGACATTTCTTAAGTTATATGTAACATATCATACGATACTATGAAATAGACCGCAATCAATATACAAATTATTTTCACAAAAAAAACTCCTGCCGTAGCAGGAGGAATACATATTCTACATGAATATAGCTATATTTCGTAACATCTGTTCACTAAAAAACGTAGGAAATGGTATAACATCACACTTTTATATATCTTTATTAAAACAGCAACAATGTATTGTGCAAAAAGAGCTATTAATTATGCTTTAACAGTGCTAGCTGATTTAATTTCATTGATGAAATCGTTAAATTGATTGAAATCCATTTGTTGTGCTGAATCAGAAAGTGCTACGGCTGGATCTGGATGAACCTCTGCCATTACACCATCTGCCCCAATTGCTAACGCTGCTTTAGCAGCAGGTAATAACAAGTCTCTACGACCAGTAGAATGTGTAACATCAACAAACACAGGAAGGTGTGTCTCTTTCTTTAAGATTGGTACTGCTGATATATCTAATGTGTTTCTTGTAGCTCTTTCATAAGTACGGATACCACGTTCACAAAGAATAATTTGTCCATTGCCTTGAGAAATAATATATTCTGCTGCATTGATAAACTCATCTATAGTAGCTGCTAAACCACGCTTCAGTAATACTGGTTTATTCACTGCCCCAGCAGCTTTGAGTAATTCAAAGTTCTGCATATTTCTTGCACCAATTTGTATCACATCAATGTAATCTACTGCTTTCTCCACATCAGCTGGATTAACAATTTCACTAATAACTGCTAAATCATATTCATCTGCAACTTGTTTAAGTATTTTCAATCCTTCTACACCTAAACCTTGGAAGTCATATGGAGATGTTCGTGGCTTAAACGCTCCTCCACGGAGAAGCTTTAATCCATGCTTCTTAATTTCGTTTGCTACTGATGCAACTTGTTCATAGCTTTCAACTGCACACGGCCCCATAACAAAGTGATGATTTCCATCACCAATTTTTTCACCTTTTATATCAATAATTGTGTCTTCTGGTTGTTTCTTTCTAGAAACTAATAATGCTTTACGGTGATCATCTTTTTGTAGTTCCAACCCTGCCTTAAATATTTCTTTAAAAATATGTTGCAATGTTGAAGTCTCAAAAGGTCCATCATTTTGTTCATTAATTAAATCCAACATTTTTCGTTCTCTAACAGGATCAAAACGATTAACACCTTGTGCTTCTTTCACTTTTCCTATTTCTTGTACAAGAGTTGCACGTTCATTTATTAACTTCAATAATTGCATGTTAATCTCTTCTACTTTTAACCTTAGCTCGTCTAATTGTTTATTACTCATCTCTTTCATCCTTTCGACTATGATAAAGTGTATTCAAATCAGGAACTTTCGTTCCGCTTTTTGAATGACAAATTATAAGTTTGATTCCTCATCTAATAATGATATAGCAAATATATTATGCTCAGATTACTTTATTAGATGTGGAAAATGTGGTACATTTCATGTAATTAGAGTTTATTATATACGAATTCAATTGTGTTGTCACTAAAAAACTTTAATATTTAAACGCTTTTAAGTGTTAAAGTGTTTTGATTAATTGTGAAGAAGGTGAGAAGCTTTGACCTTACTACCTACGATTTTTGCATTAGATATAGGAACAAGATCTGTTAACGGCATAATAGTTAAGGAAAATGATAACAATTTTGAAATTGTTGATATTGTAACAAAAGAGCATTCTGAAAGAGCAATGCTTGATGGGCAGATCCATGATGTATTGGCTGTCTCAAAAGTAATAACAGAAATAAAAACAGAACTAGAAAGTAGACATGGGAAATTAGATAAAGTATGTGTAGCCGCGGCAGGGAGAGCATTAAAAACTGAACGTGGTCTAGTTACTATGCCTATTTCAGGAAAGCCGATCATGACAAAGCAAGACGTACTGCATTTTGAATTAAGCGCTGTTCAGCAGGCTCAAAAAAACTTAGCGTCAAATAATAAGGAAGATAAAAGCTATCATTATTATTGTGTAGGGTACTCTGTCATATGCTATAAGCTAGATGATGAAGAAATTGGCAATTTAATTGACCAACAAGGTGAAACTGCTTCTGTTGAAATAATTGCCACATTTTTACCTAGAGTTGTTGTCGAATCTCTTATATCGGCACTACAGCGCTCTAATTTAGAAATGGAAGCTCTCACACTGGAACCGATCGCTGCCATTAATGTACTGATACCCCAAACAATGCGTCGATTAAATGTAGCATTAGTTGATATAGGTGCAGGTACTTCTGATATTGCGATTACAGATGCTGGAACAGTTGTTTCTTACGGGATGGTACCAATTGCAGGGGATGAAATTACAGAAGCTATAAGCGATGGCTACTTACTTGATTTTCCACTCGCTGAAAAAGCGAAGCGAGAGCTATATAAGCAAGGGACAATTACGATTACAGATATTTTAGGATTTGAGACAGAGGTTCCGAAACATGAGGTTGTTAAACAAATTTCTTCCTCCATAGACAAACTTGCATCCTCCATAGTAAGTGAAATACTAACATTAAATCAGCATAAACCTCCAAAGGCAGTGATGCTAGTAGGGGGAGGTAGTTTAACACCTGAATTGCCAAAACGAATTGCTTCATACCTAGAGCTACCGGAAAATCGAGTCGCGATTCGTGGCATTGATGCAATTCAAAGACTAATTTTATCTGCAAACATTCAAAAAGGGCCTGAACTTGTTACTCCTATTGGAATAGGTATTGCAGCTAAACAAACACCTGTTCAGTATTTGAGCGTGAAAGTAAATGACAAATCTATTAGACTATTTGATATAAAAAAACTAACTGTTGGTGATTGTTTACTATCAGCGGGCATAGAAATGAATAAACTGTACGGCAAACCTGGTATGGCAATCATTATTACATTGAATGGACAAAAAGTTACTTTGCCAGGAAATTACGGTCTTCCACCTAAGTTATTAAAAAACAATGAACCGTGCTCACTTGATGATTTAATTCAACAAGGTGACCATATTGCTATTGAAAAAGGTCGTGATGGAAGTCCAGCTCGAGTACAAATCAAAGATATTATTGATCAAATACCTACAGCACACATCACAATTAATGGACAAAAACATAACATAGTTGCAAAATTTTTCAAAAACAAGCAAGAGGTGACTGCAGATAGTTTTGTTATTGATCATGATAACATTCATTGTGAATTTCCTTCTACTATTAAGGGGTTACTAAATTTTATACAAAATGAAAATATACACTCTGAGTTGCTTACATATTCCTTAGTGATCAATAAACAAGAGATGAAAATTCCCTCTATGTCTGGATACATAACTCGTAATGGTGTGAAAGTGCCTCCAACATCAAGCTTTGCAAATAATGATAATATTGTTATTAATTTCTCTAAATCTACATTAACTGTTAAAGACTTAGCTGAATTGAAGGGGATTATGTTATCTCAAACAATTCCAATTCAGTTTAATCATAAGCAAATATTATTAACTAAAAGTATAAATGAAATTTTTAAAAATGGAACCAAACTAAATGAAGCCGATATTTTATATAGTGGAGATCACATTGAAATAGTAAGTAAACCCGTTGAACCATTTATCTTTCAAGACATATTTTCACATATAGAATTTAATTTACCTGACAATGCGCACGGCGGTTACGCATTACTTAGAAACAATGAAGAAGTATCGTTTAAAGATATTATAGAACCAGGAGATGAGCTACGTATCGTCTTTCAGGATAAAAACTCATATGTGTAAACATAAGGCACTTCTCGTAAGCTATATTGCTATTTTTACTAATTAGAACCAGTACGAAAAATAACAATTTATGCGAAAACAGTCCAACGTTAAGGAGTGGGAGGATGATCCTCCCACTCCTTTATCCTACCTGCTTTTTTAATGTATCGTAAGTGATGTTCCAATGAGATGTATGCCAAATGACCTTGCCATCTTGCACTAGTAAAACTTGTGGAGATTCATGTTTAGTACTATATTTTTCAGCTATAAAATTCGAAAGAGCTCTTGATTCCTGTACATATAAATAAAATATTTGAAGCTCTTCATTTTCATTATTATATTTTTCAAATTCCTTAAATGCTGAACTGCTAATCGGACATGTTAAGCTATGTTTCATTATTAAAAACTTTGAATGTTCATTAATAAGCTTTTCAAATTGTTCCTTAGATGATATTTTTACTTTAGCCAATATAAATCCCCCTAACCTTAAAAAGCGTAAATGTTCTTCTTTCTAATCCCCAGCATACCCTCACATTCTTTCTCTTGAACATACAATATTCATCCAGAGGAATAGGTGCTGAACCTAGACAACAAGAAATGCGCAAGCTCTTAAATTATCTCAGACAAGCACTGGAAGCCTTTCATTAGAAGGTGCTTTTTACCTTTTGCTTAGTTATCTCTGAAATTCTTCCAAAAAAAAATAGGTAGTGAAGTAATCATAACACTCCACTACTTATTACTCAATTGAATTGAACTTTCCATATCCTCAATAGCTTTTTCAGTTTCTTCAAGCTTTTTTTGAATATCAACATCATTTTGTCCAATGGTAATATATTCACTTTTTTGTTTAGTTAATGTTGGTTCCTCTTTCTCATTTGTTATAGTAGTTGGTATGTCAGAATCGCCATTTCTTTTCATTTCTTTCATTTTAGTTACGATGTTAGAAGATTGCTGAGCAACTGTTTTTCTGAACCCTGCTGTTTTATCCTTCGCTGTACCTGCAATAGATGAACCTTTTTCCATGACTGTATTTTTGATTTGACCAGTTTTATCTTTAACAATTACGGCATGTTCGTTAATATCACTTCTTAACTCTTTTCCTGATTTAGGTGTCAAGAATAAAGTAGTACAAGCTCCTACAATACCACCGACTAAAGCACCAATCAGAAAATCCTTTGTATTGATCCCATCTTTGCTCACCGTAATATCTCCTCCTTCATTATTGTATTCAAAATGTATATTCAAGCTCCCCCACAAAATATCATGCTTCTTCAAGTGGAGTAGACTTATACAAAACACTGAAATTAATTGGGATTAATGACTCACTTAGATTTACTTTTCCACTTATTCCATAAGTCAATTGCTGCACTTCCCCATTGAACTACTTGAGTCACTTTCTCTTGATTATCTTCTAATTGATTCACTACAGATGTAGAAACCTCTTGTACTGATTTATTAAATCGATGAACAGACGTACCCACATCATTAACGGCATCAACAACTGAATTTAACTTTTCGGATTTTTTTTGAATATCTTCCGCGAGAATGTTTGTTTTCTTTAATAAATCAGTTGTTTCTGATGTAACTCCCTCCACTTGTTTTTCTAGTGAAGACAAAGTATGTGCGACACTTTTTAACGTAAGTTGTAATGAAACTAATGTCTTTGCTAAAAAAATTACTAGTACAACGAAAGCAACAGCTACAATAGCTACGCTAATATAAACAATCCACATCAACCTAACGTTACCTCCTTTTCAGCCATAATAACCTAATTATCTTTTAAATTCGACGTACGTCTAGTATGTTCCTCTCTAAAAATGTATAAAGTTAAATTTTTGCATTTATTAAATGGATACTCGTAGTATTTCAGTAATACAAAACAAATATTTTCGGTTACAATAATATAGGGTAGCTCAAGATCAATTAATTGTATTAATCTGTTAGTAACATTATGTATATACTTTATATGAGGTTTTGAGTTAAACGATGTAGCTTTACAATTTTTAAAACAATTTGGAGGAATTTATGATGAAAGATCCAAGAATTAACACATTGGCTAAAAATTTAATAAACTATTCCGTTAGTTTACAAAAGGGTGAAAAGGTTCTAATAGAGAATTTTGGACTGGAAAAAGAGCTTGTTGTAGCATTAGTTAAGGAAGCATATGCTGCAGGTGGTCAACCATTTGTTTCATTAAAGGATCAACAAGTTGACCGTGCATTATTAATGGGAGCAGCAGATGACCATTATAACTTGATAGCTGACTATGAAGCAAATGTAATGAAAGATATGGATGCATATATTGGCCTTCGCTCAGGTAATAACATTAATGAATTATCTGATGTCCCTGATGAAAATATGAAAGTATACGGAAACACAATTCTAAATAAAGTACATCGAGAAATACGTGTACCAAAAACAAAGTGGGTTGTATTGCGTTATCCAACATCTTCAATGGCTCAACTAGCGAAAATGAGTACTGAATCGTTTGAGGACTTCTATTTTAATGTTTGTAATTTAGATTATGGTAAAATGGCCACTGCGATGAATAGCTTAGTTGATTTAATGAATAAAACAGACAAGGTTCGAATAACGGGTGTAGAAACTGATTTAACTTTCTCTATTAACAATATCCCAGCAGTTAAATGTGCTGGTCTCAGAAATATTCCTGATGGTGAAGTTTATACTGCCCCAGTACGGGAATCGGTAAACGGAACAATTACTTATAATACCCCATCTCCATACCAAGGTTTTACATACGAAAATGTAAAACTTACATTTAAAGACGGCAAAATAATCGAGGCAACCTCAAATGATAATGAACGTATAAATAAAATTTTTGATACTGATGAAGGCGCTCGATATGTAGGTGAATTTGCAATTGGGGTAAATCCATACATCCAACATCCAATGCAAGATATCTTATTTGATGAAAAGATAGATGGTAGTTTTCACTTTACCCCTGGGCAATGTTATGATGAAGCATATAATGGGAACAGCTCTAATATTCATTGGGATATGGTCATGATCCAACGCCCTGAATATGGAGGTGGAGAAATTTACTTTGATGATGTCCTCATTCGAAAGGACGGTCGTTTCGTCATCCCAGAACTTGAAGCATTAAATCCAGAAAATCTAAAATAAACAATAACAAAGGAGAATCACCTTTGATACTCTTGCAAGCTTTACCATTATTTTAAGAGAAAAAATGTACTTGTACTTGCACTAACCGTAAAAAAACGCTCAGAGCATAAGCTCTGAGCGTTTAGTGTATGTGTATAAATTAGTTATATATTTCCTTATGAAAATTGCTTGGTTATTTATTAAGGCTGCTGCTGTAAAATTTAATGTTTCTTGAAGAGAACGATGTGGTTTTACATACAGCCATCGTGTATAAAAGAAACTATCCCACAAATTCTAATTTGTATGCATGTTTATTTAATTGTCTTTTCATATGCTTCTTCAAACTTTTGAATATCACCAGCACCCATAAATAATAGCACACTATTTTCATGACGCTTCAATCGTTCAATTTCTTTCTCATTTATTAACATGCTCCCATCTATCTTTGCTTGTAAATCAAAGATAGAAAGCTTACCTTGGTTTTCACGGGCTGATCCAAAAATATCGCACAAATATACTTGATCAGCAAGTTGTAAGCTAGTAGCAAATTCATCTAAGAAAGTTTGGGTTCTAGTATACGTATGCGGCTGAAACACAGCGACAATTTCTCTATCAGGATATTTTTGTCTTGCTGACTCCACCGTTGCTTTCACTTCTGTCGGGTGATGTGCATAATCATCGATCAATACCTGAGTACCTATTCTCTTTTCACTAAACCTTCTTTTCACACCCTCAAATGTTTGGAGTTGCTCTTTAATAACAGCTAAATCAATATTTTCATAATGGCATAAAGCAATGACTGAGAGGGCATTTAATACATTATGATTACCGAAAGTAGGTATCTTAAAAGATGAGAAAAAAGTATTTCTAACAAATACATCAAACGTGGTTCCATCAGAACTTTTTTCTACATTTCTAGCTTGAAAATCATTATCATCATTCAAGCCATAGTACAATACTGGTACTTTAGCTTGAATTTTTTGTAAATGTTCATCATCACCACAAGCAATGATTCCTTTTTGAACTTGTAATGCTAATTCTTGAAATGCATCAAATACATCATCCACATTTGAGAAATAATCAGGATGATCAAAATCAACATTTGTCATAATTGCGTAATCGGGATAATAAGAAAGGAAATGACGTCGATATTCACACGCTTCCACAATAAAATATCTACTGTTTTCTACTCCCTTTCCAGTACCATCACCAATTAAAAATGAAGTAGGATGTGCACCTCTCATCACATGAGATAAAAGTCCAGTTGTAGATGTTTTCCCGTGAGATCCTGTAATTGCAACACTAGTAAATTTCTGCATAAAATCACCTAAAAAACGGTGATATCTTATGACTGGTACACCTAATTTATTCGCTGCATCTAATTCTTCATGTGTATCAGGAAAAGCATTACCAGCAATTACAGTATGGTCTGGCTTAATATTTTCCTTATTAAAAGAAAAAAATGGTATTCTTCTTTCTTCAAGTCCTTGTTGTGTAAATAAACGCTTGTCAATATCAGAGCCTTGAACCTCGTAATTCATATCATGAAGTATTTGAGCTAGCGGACTCATTCCAGTACCTTTAATACCGACAAAATGGTAAACTGTCATATGAAGAACCTCCAACTTTTCGTATATCTGTAAGACAGTATATGACACTTATCTAGATTTGCTAACCTTTGAAAACATTAAACCTCAATGATTTCATATTTGAACATTATACCATTGATTGTAGATGAAAACCATGTAATTTGTAATACAGATACTTACAGTTATAAAACCATCTACAGTTAAAGCAAGATTATTCTATAACTGTTTAAAATAGCTAAAGTCGTTTTTGAAAAAAAGATGTCACGAAATCTGGTTGATACTTTCTTTTATAAACGGAAGTATCAACATCTACTTAAAAACTACCTTTGTTATTATAGTTCAACCTTTTCAAGTCTTTCATTCGGTCGAAAACGTCGTCCCACTTTTGCTTGTGGAACTCCATCCAATAAAACATTGTCTCCTGTAAAACCAATATGGATTTTTAATAAACTGCTCCCTACACCATATATATCCACTGGTACATTTTGTTTTTCAAATTCAGTAATTCTCTTTTCATTAAATCCGCCACTCACAACTATTTTCACATGATCAAATCCTTCTCGATCAAGTGCTTCCCTTAAGGCAAATATAAGTGGAGGGTTTACTCCCCTTGGATCAAATGTACCAAGGACTTCAGGATGTCTAACAAAATATTGATCAATCATCGTTCTGGATGTATCAACTCGTACAGCCTTCAGTTTCTCTCCGAACTCTCTAGCAACTTTTAAAGCATCAACTATACTGTCATTATTATAATCGACCAATACTATAAGCTCTTCTTCTTGAAAAACATCATGATATGCCTTCGTCGCTGCAACAATGTCACCATCAAATAACTGGATAAGAGCATGTGGCATCGTCCCCATACCTTTTTTACCCCACCATTCATTCATCGCATGAGTAGCTTGTGCAGTGGAACCACCTATATAAGCTGCGTATCCATCCCCCGCTTGCTGTGTAAAATGATCATCGCGATCACCCATAAATATAATTGGCTTTTGAATACCAGATAACCCTGCTGCTTTTACAACGTTGTATACATTAGTAGCAACAGATGTTCTTCGTGCTAATATGCCATCAATAATTCCCTCTAAATAACCAAAACTTTGATACGGACCAGTTATGGTTAATACAGTTTCAAAAGGACTAATTTTGTCACCGTCCTTCAAAGAATAAACTTCTAGTTCTTGTGGGTTATCAACAAATGTATTTAATAGTGCAATCACTTCATCCGTACCACATAAAACTGCATGATTTTTCTGAAAGAACTGCATCGTAACAATATTATCGGGCTTAAACTTTTCAATGATTTCTTTTGTTTTCAAAAAATAAACAGCCGAAAACCATCCGTCTTTTACACGTTCGTCAAACTTAAATGTCTGATTAGTAAGTCTGCTAATTTTCCCTTGTAACTTTAATTCTATTTCTTTCATACCTAAGGAACTCCTTATATCATTCTAATATGTACCATAATACGCAAACATAAGTTATTGATGCTACTAGTTTATATTATTCAGAATACCATTTCTTTTTATGATGTACTAGTTTCTTGTAACAAGCTAAGCTCTTCTCTCGCGATTAGAACATCACGCGGCTTTGTTCCTTTTGCCTCTGAAATTATTCCTTGTTCCTCCATCATATCGATTAAACGGGCAGCACGATTATAGCCAATTCGAAAGCTCCGTTGTAATGCTGAAGTAGAAGCACCACCATGTTCAACTACATACTCACAAGCTGGTAAAAATAAATCATCACTATTGTCATTAACAACACTTGTTTTTAACAGCTCTTCTTCTTGAAAAATGTAAGAAGGTTTCATTTGATTTTTTACATGGCCAACTATTTGCTCAATTTCATCATCAGATACAAAATTCCCTTGAACACGTAATGTCTTCGATGAACCATTTTCTAAAAATAACATATCACCTTTACCTAATAGCTTTTCCGCTCCATTCGTGTCAATAATTGTGCGAGAATCAACTTGAGACGATACAGAAAACGCGATTCTAGTAGGTATGTTTGCTTTAATTAAGCCAGTAATTACATCAACTGAAGGGCGCTGTGTTGCGACTATTAAATGAATGCCACATGCTCTTGCTTTTTGAGCGATACGACAAATCGCTTCTTCAACATCACCTGGTGATACCATCATTAAATCAGCTAATTCATCGATGATAATAACTAGATAAGGTAATTCTCCACTTGCTTCTCGTTTATTTTTAACCAATTCGTTGTATCTAGTAATGTCTCTTACACCGCTATGAGCAAATAATTCATAGCGACGCTCCATTTCCTCTACCGCCCACTTTAATGCTGCTGTCGCTGCCTTTACATCAGTAATAACAGGACTAACTAAATGAGGGATATGATTATACGGCGCTAATTCAACCATCTTTGGATCAATTAATAATAATTTTACTTCATGTGGTGCTGCATTATAAAGTAAACTAATTAACATCGCATTGATGCAGACACTTTTTCCTGAGCCAGTTGCTCCAGCAATAAGACCATGAGGCATTTTATTTAAATCAGTGACAATCGGAGTACCAGAAATATCCAACCCAAGCGCGACTGTTAATGCTGAAGATTGCTCTGTAAACTGCTTGCTTTTTATTATTTGGCGTAGATACACCGGTTTACTTTTTATGTTAGGCACTTCTATACCAATAGTATTTTTCCCTGGTATAGGTGCTTCGATACGAATATCCTTCGCAGACAAACTTAATTTAATATCATCTGCTAAATTCGTTATTTTATTTACTTTAACACCCGGCTGCGGGTGAACTTCAAACCTAGTAACAGATGGGCCTTGTGTCACATTTACAACACTAGCTCCTACTTTAAAATTAGCTAACGTATGATCTAATAACTCTCGCTGTTGGTTGAGCCATTCGCTATTTTTCGTTTGTTGTTCAGGTGGATTATGTAATAAAGAGATCTGTGGAAAAAGGTATGACCCATTTTTTTTATCTGTATTATTGTTATCCGTTTTATTGTCACCTAATTTATTGTTATCTGTTGTATTGTTTTCGCTTTTAAGCTTCTTCTTATCCTGTTTGAGCATGATAACATTAAATGGAATTCGACTTCTTTTCTTAGGCTGAAAACGATTGCTTGTCTCATCATTTGAATGATGATTAGTCGTTTCAATATCATGAACTTGATTACCTTGAACTTCATTATCTTGAACTTCATTATCCACTTGTTCTTCTTGTACATTGTTGTTATCGCTCGAGCTCATATCAGTAATACTCGACTCGGAATCTTGATTTACGTGCTCACCTTTTTCATTACTTGCAATGGGTGCATCTGAGAGCATATTAATCGGTTCAGTTTTTATTTCAAGATTACTTGTAATCAAATTCTCAGAAGATTGCACTTCTTCAGCTTTAGTGGCTGGTATTTCAATCTCCACTACTTCTTGTTCCTCTCGTGGAGCATAACCGTAAATTGGTGAAGCCACTTCTGTTGGACGAAAGGGCGTTTTTTTAATTTCTTTTTGGATCGTAACTTTACGAGACATTTTGCTAGTTTGATGTTTAATATTTTTTTCCTCTTGTACAGGAGTTGGTGATGCAGTTTTTGTAGATGACCTAACTTCCTCATCAGGGATGACTGGAAAACGAAATTTTCCTTTTGGATACTTATATGTCATTTTAGCTTCGATTTTGTTATTGTATCGGACATTTGTCAGTTCTTCATTACTATTATGTTCGTTAGCAATTTCCTCTTCATCAGGCTGGAAAAATTTTTTTATCCAATTCATCATAAATCACTCTTTCATTACTAACTTTCTACTCTCACTTATTATAAGTGTACAACGAAGGAGTAAATAAGAAAAGCCACTAGTTAGACTAGTGACTAAAAATCAAATCTATCTGTGACAAATTTAATGTTGTCGCTTATTTTTCCCTAAAATAAATATCGGTTCTAAATCTCCTTGTTCATATAAAAAGGAAAGTGCAGTTATAGGGACTCTCCCATTAGAGAAGAAGCTCATAGTCATTTGAGCTAGTACATCATACCCAGTTTCATTTCTAACATCTGCTATAATTAATACGTCTTGGTGTGGTACTGCAACAACCATCGTGCCTTCTATTTTATCATCAAATGTTTGTAAAAGTCGCTCGTTTAATATCCTGCTAGCATCATAACCATCATTAGAATTAACAAAATAGTAAATATTATTAGCAACTTGATCTTCTTTAACTGGGACGTCTAAAGATCGCACATTAAATCTTGCAATTTCTCTTATTTGATCAATATTCCAATTTTCTTGATCTAACATTTTTTCATCTATTAACCGATATGTCTTTCCTAAATCGAGTGCATAAAAGATTCGTGTTTCCGCTGTATGGTCATCAAATACTAACTTAGAATCTTCATTTGATTTCGTTGGAAAAGATGTTGAGCGAATGACCGGGAAAATATTCTTTTCTTTCCCTTCTAGATGCAGCTGCTCATTCATAACTGTTAACGATTCCTCGATATAATAAACAACCTCATCGATCGCCTTTTCTTTCTCATTTTCCCATTTTGATATAATTCCAGGTAATGAAACAGTCAGCCCTTTTTTTGTTTTTACATCTTCTATACGTAGATTATCCTTTTCACGATCGTAAACTATGTTCCAATTGGGACGGGATAATCTTTCAGTAAGCTTATTTCTCATTTTGTTACTGTCCATCTTCAACTTTATCCCACCTCGCCCTTCTCTCTAATAATCTTATTTGTTCAGGGTTATAAAGATATAATTACAACTCATTAATAAACTGCTCAATCTCTTCTTTTGTTTTTCTATCTTTACTTACAAACCGACCAACTTCTTCACCGTTGTGAAATGCAAGAAAGCTAGGAATACCAAATATATTTAGTTCCACACATAAATCTACAAACTTGTCCCGATCTACATAATAAAATGAGTAAGTATTATATTTCTCCATAATTTCTGGAAGAACAGGTTCGATTACTCGACAATCAGGACACCAGTCTGCGGAAAACATGAGAATCACTTTATCATTTTGAATAACCTCATTATACTGCTGTACACTTTCTAACTTTTGCATAATAAATTCATGCCCCCTATGTTTCATCTTTTCATTTTCTTAATTCGGATCATACCAAACTAATTAATCTCATACAAGTAAACAGTACTTAAGAAAAACAAAGCGGACTTACTTAACCTACAAAGGTACCTTAGTTTCAGACCAATGAAGCTCTTCTTACCTTGTGATCAAATGAGGTATCATAAAAAGTTTAACCTCTTTATTGAATATGTGCTTAAATCTTAGAAACAATAGCAACATTTAATACGAACAGCCATTTGTTATTACCTTGATTTAACATGGTATCTTTTCTACTTTTACAATTATGAGCTCTCATAAAACTCATCATATTGTCTATTTTTAATAAAAATAGTAACAACAGAGTCTAACAAAAAAAGGAATTCTAATGACAGTTGCCATTTTGCGAATTCCTCACTTTTCAGAAAAAAACTATTTAACAGAAACTGAATTAACAATATTCAACATTTTTTCAGCGCTCTCAGAGATAGCATTCGCTTTAGTAACAGTCGTCATTTTAACTCCTCCAATTCCAACAGTTACTTCATACGACTTATCTTCTGTTTCATTCACTACAGTATAGGTAAAACCCTTATCACTTTCTATTGTCTCATCAATTATATTGTCACCATCAGATTTCTTAATGTCCTCATACAATACTTTACTTTTAACGTCCTCTTGAGGATTAACAAATAAGATATAATGCTGTTTACCTTCTATAAATACAATATTATTTAACGATTCATCATCTTCTATCCTCATGTTATCCGGCAAAAAATAAGAAAATTGTTCATTACTTTTATTTGGTTCAGAAGATTCACTTTGAGACAATGTTTTCATTTGATCTTTTGTTTGTGTAATTTCTTCTTCTATTGAAGCATTGCATCCAAATAGCACAAGAGAAAGGATACTTATGAAAAGTACGCTAAATATTTTTTTCATATGATTATTTTCTCCTCCTTTGAAAAACAAGATGATTGGCTAAAAAATGAATTCTATTGTTCTTCTACATAGGTCATTCTCTATCGGACAAAATACCTATGCCATACCCTATATACTATCATAATTTTCTATTGTTGAGTATGACAAAAGCTTTACTAAATTTGTCATAATCATAGAAAAGTCCTATTGGAGAAAATATCTTTCCTAGCTATTATTACGTATTGTATCAACCGTTGTTTGATCACACGCTTTTACTAATGTTACTATTAGCTCTTTGGCTGCAGCATAATCATCGACATGAATAATCGAACCGTGAGTATGAATATAACGTGAACATATTCCAATGACAGCTGAAGGTACACCATTATTAGACATGTGGACTCTCCCTGCATCTGTACCACCTGTCGGCATAACAAAAAATTGATAAGGGATGTTATTTGATTCTGCTGTATCTAAAACAAATTCTCTCATACCACGATGTGTGATCATAGAGCGATCAAATATTCTGAGAAGTGCTCCCTGTCCAAGATGCCCAAATGCATTTTTATCCCCTGTAGTATCATTGGCAGCACTGGCATCTAAAGCAAAAAAGAGGTCTGGTTTTATCATATTTGCGGCTGTTTGTGCACCTCTTAATCCAACCTCTTCTTGAACGGTTGCACCTGAAAAAAGGACATTAGGTAATTGCTCACCTTTTAGCTCCTTTAATAATTCAATCGAAAGTCCACATCCATACCGATTATCCCATGCCTTAGCCAGTATCTTCTTATTATTTGCCATAGGTGTGAATTGAGAGAAAGGCACAATCTGTTGACCTGGTCTAATTCCAATTTCCAAAGCATCCTCTCTATTGTCTGCACCAATATCGATTAGCATATCCTTTATTTTCATTGGTTTATTTCTTTGTTCCTCTTCCAACAAATGTGGTGAAATTGAGCTAATTACACCAATGACTGGACCATTGTCAGTGATTACCTGTACACGTTGTGCAAGTAACACTTGACTCCACCAACCACCTAGTGTTTGAAAACGAATAAGTCCACTAGAAGTAATTTGGGTTACCATAAAGCCTACTTCGTCCATATGGCCCGCTACCATTATCGTTGGACCATTCTTATCTCCTCTCCTAACACCAAAAATACTACCGAGTCCATCTTGAACAATTTCATCTGAATATTTTTCAATTTCTTGTCGCATAAAATTACGAACTGCATGCTCATTCCCAGGTGCTCCTGGCAATTCCGTTAAAGTTTTAAACAAATCTAGTGTGTCTTTATTCATTGTCATTTTCCTCTCTTTAGTGCTATTTCGTCGTAGCTCTTAAATAGTTTTAAAGGGTTTATCGTGTACTAATGCACAATTTGCCACTCTTCAATTCGACAAAAATTCAAGGTATACTAAATCATTAATAGATTTCTTGTCAAGCATACACCAATTATACTCTCTTCGAATAAATCAGATGAAAACATAGCAAGTATATATTTAGTTTGTACATCGTTCATTGTAGCGAATTTTTTATATTGTTTCCACTTCAACCTTTTTCACTTCAAATTCGTTTGATTAAAATTACACATATTAGTAAAATTATCTAAAAGAGAAAAATATTGATTCTAGAAAATAGCGTAATCGTCTAAATATTGCTTAAAAAGAATTAACACTACTTTTATTTGCAAAGGAGAGATTTTAGATGGGTTGGAAAAAGTTTATTCTTGGTATTGGTGTTGGACTAGCAGGAGCGTATGTTGTTCAAAATTCAATGTCAAACACTTTAATATCACCTGAAAAAGCGCTAAAGATAGCGAAAGACGCTTTTAAGGAAAATGGTAGTATTAATGGGTCTTGGATCAATATGTCGCCAAAGAGTATAAAAAAGGATCATATTAATTACAGAGTATATGAGGGCGGTATTAGTAGAAATGAGGATGGACAAAGCACACAATATACATTTATTGTAGATGCACAAACAGGTACTATATTAGAAGTAGTTTAATAAACGTATATAGTATAGATCAGTTTCACCATTTTCTATAGTGAATAGAAATGGTGAAACTCGCTATTTTAGAAAGCAGTGCTCTCATAAGTTTGTTTTTATCATGTAAAGTAAGAACAGTTACGACATACATAACCTGAGTTTTGTCGGATCTTTACCTTTATAAAAAGATGGCTAGCACGTAAAATCTCATTTTGCTGTTGTAATTTTGTAAATAAGACAATATAGTTTACGTTAAGTTCCCATTAAAAAGTTTAATTAACTCAAAGGTGGTGGGTGATATGTGACCCTACTCATTTCTCTCTTTTAATTGTAGAAATAACTTCTCCCACTTCATCCCATTTTATCGCTCGATATAATGCATCATGGTAAAAGCTATACCATGCTCCCTTTTTCATTCCAAACTGCATCCATTCCTGTTTTTGTTCAATAGAATTCATTGGATAGTCATCGTATGCCATTACCCATAATGGGTTTTGATGTGCATGTGTTGGCATTAAGTCTGCCATATGTAATAACATTTCATCTCCCTCTTCAATGACAATAATTGAATGGCCATCACTATGACCACCAGTATGAATCATCTTCAAGCCTTTGACGAGTTCAATTTCATCAGTAAATGTTCTAATCTGTGTTTCTATGGGAACCCAATTGTTTTCCCAATATGTGTTTTTTGAACGTATATTAGGATGTTTCATTTCATGCCATTCAACCTCAGATGTAATAATTTGTGCATTTGGGAATGTAGGCATAAGCTTATCGTCTTCCCATTTTGTTAAACCACAAGCATGATCAAAATGCATATGCGTCATTAATACAAAATCAATATCGGCTGTTGATAAATTTAGCTTTGCTAAGGATTGATCTATTGACGACTCTTCAATTACTCCAAAATTACGTAATTGTTTACTCGTTAATTTATTGTTCCCGATCCCAGACTCTATTAAGTAGTTATTTTGTTCATATTGTATTAAAATCGGATCAGTCCTTAGTTCAATTTGATTTAAGTCATTTACGGCGTATTTCTTTGACCAAAGAGGCCTTGGTACTACGCCAAACATAGCTCCACCATCCAAATGAGTTACCCCACCATTTAACCATGTTAATGTAAAATTCCCAAGACGTAATTGCTCCATATTATCCCACCTCTCCTATTTAATTCATTTTAACACTTAGAGCAAAAATAGACACATATGAGTTCTCATATGTGTCTATCTCTCTTATTTCACGAATATTTCACTTCACATCGGTAAATTCTTTGTCCTTTAGATGAAAATTTTTGTTCATATTCAGTCATTATATTGCCTTTAAAGTCACTTTTATGAAGGTCCAAACTAACATAAGTTAGCTGCAGGTCATATTTTGAAAAGCTCATTAATGAATACTCGAATAATGACTGATTATCTGTTTTAAAATGAATTTCTCCACCGTCAACTAATAAATTTTCATATAATTGTAGAAATGACTGGTATGTTAATCTACGTTTCTCATGTCGATTTTTTGGCCATGGATCAGAGAAATTCAAATAAACCCTTTCAATATCACCTTTAGCAAAATACTCTGCTAAATCAACTGCATTTGCATTAATTATTTTAACATTTGGAAGATCAGCCTCAATTAGCTTATCAAGTGCTGACACGATTACACTTTCATAGACCTCGATCCCAATATAATTTATATGTGGATGTTCTCTCGCCATTTCTGTAATAAAATTCCCTTTTCCTGTTCCTACTTCAATATGAATTGGATTCTTATTTCCAAAAACCTCATGCCATTTCCCTTGATTATTCTCAGGGTTTTGTATTGCAAATTGAGGATATTGAAGTAGGTGGTCTTTTGCCCAAGGTTTATTACGTAAACGCATGTTAATTCCCTCCATATTGAATAAAAACTGTCTTATTACATACTTTAAGAAAAGCGTGGTTTTAATCATTCATTGTCAATAGCTTCACCCTGCTATTGAAGGTTTATATCACTCTCAGCTAATGAAGATCTTGCATCTATAATTATAAATAACACTAATAATAAATCATTTTATAAAATCACATAAAGGAAGTGTCATAATGCCTCTAGACCAAAATCATCAAATAAATTTATTAAAAGATATTTTAGAAAACCATCTATCCGATTGCTGTGGGACTGTTTCAGAATGTGAACAAGTAGAACGTCTTGTTAAGTCTTTAATGAATAGCTCAAACAGTCAATTAGAGTTGAATAATACATTCGAGAACATATATAATTACAGCCAAAGCGGAAAGAACAGCCAAAATTTAGAAAATCATATTTCTACACATCAACAAGAGTTGTCTCAATGGGTTGATGACATTACACAATTAACATAAACCACTGCTCTTTTTAGCATTAATTGTTCCTTTTCGACAAATGAATAGATACTTATAACCAAGTGTTCATTAAATCTTGTCTTGTTAAAAAAGATGAGAACTAATTAAAATCATTTGTTACTGTTCTAATTTAATTAGGCTGTTTTCGTATAGTTTTGTTGCTTTTTGCTCTTAGATTTAAGCAAGTAACATCTTACTGTCTATTTTTAATACCAGCAGCAACAAAGTTTATGATAAAACCTTTGTTATATCACATAATATGAGGCAATCGGAAATTAATCCGATTGCCTTATTTATCTATATATAAAAGTTCATTTAAATAGCTTAACCAGTTTTGAAATTCTTTTTCTTTATTCTTCGTTTTATACCAATGTATAGACATTAATGTTTGAGCGATAACGTACCACTTCATTCTTGCATGTAAATTTGAAGTCAGTTCTATTCCGTAACGCTCAAGCCATGAGCTCCATTCATGCTTTGGAATATAACGATACAATAACATGCCAATATCAATAGCAGGATCAGCTATCATCGCTCCATCCCAATCAATTAAATAAAGTTCATTTGTTTCAGATAATAACCAATTATTATGATTAATATCGCAATGACAAACAACTTTATTATTGTATTCTATAGCTGGAAGCTCTTTCTGTAAAAATGTTAATGCAAACTTGATGTCCGGAATTTCTGTTTCTTCAATAGGAAAATAAATTAACAGTTCATTTATAATCATCTCTGGTAACAGTGGTTTTTTCTCTAACCGTGTAAGCATCCGTAATAATTCTGTCGAGTTATGAATTTTCTGTAATAAATCCACAACTCTAATATCAATCATATCCGCATGCTTTAACTCGCGACCGTTCAACCATTGTTGAGCTGTAATTACATCACCATTTGCCATACGTTTTGTCCATACCAACTTAGGTACGATTCCTTCAGCTGATAACACAGCTAGAAATGGTGAAGAATTACGTTTTAAAAATAATTTTCGTTCATTGAATCGAGCAAAGTATGCTTCTCCAGTTGCTCCACCAGCAGGATATATCTCCCACTCATTACCTAATATATGCTCCAACTATTTCACCCTCAATGTCAACACACATGTCGTCTTGTATAAGAAAAGTCACCTCTTGGGGATAGGCGCTATATCTAATCTTAGATGAACTACGAAAAATAGCTCAGAAAAAGTTATACTTATTTTTCATTAGAATAAAAAAGACGGCTATATGAATATTTAGTAATAGCCATCCTTTAAATTTTATATCTCTTTTACTTTTTTAGTCAAGTAAAAATAACAAGTTCTAATTACGAATTAATACCAATGTACTAATTGATGGTACGATTATTTGATTTCCTGTCATTTTTATAAGCGGTGTAATACCTGTTTTATCCCCATGACAAACAGCTTCCCAAACCTCTCCACTATCTATTTTAACCAATTGTTCATCTTTACTACTATTGTGTATAACAGTAATATATGCCCACGGACCGTATTTAGCAACATCAAGTAATTGGTAAGCAATTACTTGATCATTATCTGTAATAAATTTTAAATGTTTTCTAATTAGACTGGATTCAGGAAATCGAAAGGCCCGATGCTTTTTTCGGAGTAACAGCAAACCTTTCGTATAACGCACACTCGATTCATATATGACTTTTCTATCCCAGTCTAGCCAATTGATTTCATCAGGTGATTTATAACTATTTTCAACACCCAATTTAGTACGAAAAAATTCCTGTCCGCTATGGACAAATGGAATACCTTGCGATAAAAGGACGATTGCTGTAGCTAAGCGCTGCCTTTTCATTCGAGTTTCTTCATTTTCATCTGCGTTGCTTTTAAGCATTTTATCCCACATCGTATGATTATCGTGTGATTCTACATAATTAATTGATTGTACAGGTTCATCAAACATACCTATCTTAGCTTGATTATAGCTTATACTTCCCGTAATAACTTCCTTAACCTTATCAAGTTGAAAGCTATTACCTAAAGAAAACCCTTTATCTTCAAGTTTAAAAGTACTACCTTTTATACGGTCTCTAAATTGGTCATTGAAATGTCCAATTCTAGGGAGTTTTTTTGCATTTTGTATTGTAGCTTTCATTTCAGTTGGCAGGGATGTTGGTAAATCCCAGCCTTCTCCGAATAAAATGATACTTGAATCAATCTCATCTACAGCTGTTCTAATTCTATTCATCGTATCAACATCTAAAATACCCATTAAATCAAAACGAAAGCCATCAATATGGTACTCATTAAGCCAAAAGAGAACAGAGTCAATAATGAACTTTCTCACCATTCTTCGTTCTGATGCAATATCATTGCCAACACCCGTTCCATTTGATGGAAGACCATTCTCATCGTGTCGAAAAAAATACCCTGGCACGATTTTTTCGAACGATGATTGTTCTCGAATATATACGTGATTATATACGACATCCAACACGACTCTTAAGCCATTTTTATGAAAAGTAGTAATTACTTTTTTTAACTCATTAATACGATTGTAAGGATTTTGAGGATTACTAGAATAGCTACCTTCTGGAGCATTATAGTGTAGTGGATTGTATCCCCAATTATATGTTTTTTCTGGAGTAAGATCATCCACACCAGCAAAATCATTACAAGGCATTAGTTCTACATGTGTAATACCTAAATCTACCAAGTAAGAAAATCCTGTATATGAACCACTACTTTCAGAAGTTTGTGATGCAATTAGTCCTTTATACTTACCTTTCTCGTTAATACCGCTATTAGGATGTGTAGAAAAATCCCGTGTATGGATTTCATAAATAACCGCGTCTGTTGCATGCTCTAAAGGTGGCAATTCATAATCTTGCACAGCTGTTTTTTTAAAATCGACAATGACACCATACTCACTATTTACAGATATAGCTACAGCATACGGATCGATGGCTTCCTTCCATATAAGATTTACACAAACAAGGTATGAGTAATATACACCTTCTAGGTCATCATGTATTAATATATCCCATACTCCATGATTTCCACGATTCATCTCGTAATATTTCTTCTCGTTATCAATGGGATTCGTTATTTTTAATTTCACCTTCGTTGCACTTGGAGCCCATAATTTAAACAGTGAATATTTTTTAGAAAATGTAACTCCTAAATCATTCCCATCATAAGCATATAGCTCATCAAATTCAGATGTTCTAATAACAGCCCCAACCTGTAAATCAGTACTACAGCCTTCATCATCATAAACAGCATATGATTTACCGACTTCTATCTGACAAGCTGCTTTACATTCATACTTTATATACAAATTATCATCAAATGTAGAACATATTTGTAATTGTTCGTTAACATCCTCGTCACCTTGGAGTGTAAAAGAGTTAGACAACCCTTGTCTATATATTTTTGGCATAATAATCGTGATCAAATTCATTTCATCTAAAAATGCCTCGTAGGTACGTCTAATCTGTAACAAATTCATTCACTCCTAATTATTTCTCCATGTGATTTTCCTACAGAGTGAGTCGTATAAAAGGAGACTGCTTTGTTCTGTATTTTTACATTTACTGGTGACATGCCTACTATCTCTCCGTCAGCATGTACTAAAAGTGAGTCTCTACTTGAAATATCAATACACTTACCTGATTTCATATTTACTCCTTTAAACTTTGTGTGCAGACCAAAAAACACGCTCATAAATACCGCTAATAACTTTATACGTGATACATTATGAACAATTGTTACATCTAATATTCCATCATTTGGTAGTGCACGTGGAGATATTTTCATCCCTCCACCATAATATGCTTGATTGGAAACAGTCATAAACCAGACATTTTTAAAACGATGAATATTTCCATCTATCGTAATAGTTACATCTGATCTTTTATAAGTAAATAAAGTTTGTATTAGAATTATGACGTATATAAGTGATCCGAAGCCAATTTTATTTAAGCGTTTTTTTAAGTGCGATTTATTCGCTTTGCTAGCAACTTCAGCATCAAAGCCAACCCCCAAATTATTAACAAAGTATCGTAATTTCTTTAGAGGGTTACTTATGGTATATTGCCCTAAATCAAATAAAGAATAACTTGATTCTTTATCATCTATTATATGTTTTAGAGCCTCTAATGGTGCTTGAGGAACTGAAAAGCCCCTCGCAAAATCATTTCCTGATCCTGCCGAAATAAAGCCTACATTTATCTTAGAAAAGCCTGCTAAACCGTTAATTACTTCATGCATTGTTCCATCACCACCAACTACAACAATGCCAGCAACCTTCCACGGATGTCTCTTAACAATCCCTTTCACCAACTGCTCTGCATGTCCAGGTGAGTTCGTCAAAAAAGATCGATATTCGATATTTTGTTTTCCGAGCTCATGTTTGACCTCGTTCCAGATTGTTTTTGCTTTGCCGTTTCCAGCTGCAATATTTACAATAAAAAAAAGAATTTTCATAGTATCTACCTTCTATGTTAATTTCATTAGATCTGTATGATCATCTTCCCATTCATAGCGTTTGATAGATGACGTTTGACAATAGGACAATAATGACTGAGCCGCCTTCAATTGAATATGTTTTAACGGTGAAACCATCTTTCTTTGCTGATTAAACCAATCGTTATAATTTCTTTTTTCAATGATTTCAAGATCGATTGGTTTATCAAGATAATCAACATATCCAGAACGATTCAATATTATTTTTTTAACCGGCATCTCAATTTCATGAATATCATATATGTTTCGTATGATTTTTTCCATTCGATTTAAAGATATTGTAGGTGATAACACTTTATTATCTTTTCCCTCATGTTTTTTTAGCCAAAACCGTTTGTGGGAACCAATAAATACACTGTCTTTTTCATCTTCTAATAATGCAATACAATACGTTTGAATAGGAGTAATAACGACAATATCAAATTCAACAGGTGCCTGCTTTGCTAAAAAAATAGGCTTATATAAAACTAAGAACGTATCAGGAAATCTTTGAAGGAAAAATTTAATTTCTTGATTATGAAAAAAATCTCGATCAATTAACGACTTTTCTCGAATCGTTGAACTAGCCCACTTTAGTTGAATCTGGAACAAACGGTCTAGAAATAGTTGCATTAACTCTTCTAATGTTTCAGGACTATTGTCTTTATGAAACAGCCGCCATTCAACCTTATTATCATTATTCTCCTCATGATTAACTAAGTTATTATTTATTTGAGAATCCCTTTGCTTACGTTGAAACATAGATTTTAACTTCAATAGAATATTGTCATCTTTATTATCTAGTAAAGAATCCCAGCCAGTATCATTTTCATGATCAAAATCTTCCTTTGCAGCTAAATCTCCGTTTTCCCAAGCTACCCGAATTCCATTCCATTGCTGCTTTTTCATTCTAATATATTGACTTGGATAACGATAAGTATCAATTTCATATCGTGAAACATAATCTTGAAGTTTTATAAGTTGTCCCATCACTTTCACCAACTTTCAACTTGAAGTTTCCATCATTTTATATCTCTCTCACAAGTTTATGCGAAGTTCAACAACCGTATTAACTATTATATTGCTGGAAACTTGTTGTGAGTATCATTACTCGTATTTTTAACTAAGGCTCTTTTCGTTAACTTTGTTTCTATTTATACTAACTTTTCAGTCACTGATGTGTATTATAGAGTATCTATGTTCATTAGAGTAGAAAAGATGCCCCGAACTTTAGTTACATACAAGTTTAGCTTTATACGAAAAGAATTAAGGCGAATACAGCCTTATATAATCTCCTAAGGCTCTTTTCCTAAGCTTTGTTGCTATTTTCATTAATATTTATTTACGATTATTTTCAAGCGAAAAAAACTTGATCGGCTTATATTTTGGTATGCTTTCTATATCGGTCTGATAGAGTGAAAGTTGATTGACTTTAAATACCTTATGATTAGTTAAAAGCCATGACGCGTTGTTTAGCGTTTTTATATTAAATATTTTTTCACCCCTCCATTTCCTCCCTATAGTAATATGAGGGGAATACGGGCGTGTATCTAGTAAGAAACCTAGTTCAATACATGCTTTGTATATATCCTTCTGCAGCAAAAAAAGAGTTTCATTGTTATGTATTCCATACCATAAAATGCGTGGATGTTCATCTTGTCCAAATGTACCGAAAGACGTAAGCTCAAGCATGAAGCGATTGTATTGTTCAGCGATTATTGAAACTTTTTCTGTCAATGCTAATAATTGCTGCGGATCTTCTATACTTCCTAAAAATGCTAATGTAATATGATAATCCTGTTCATGAACCCACGACTTAAAAGGAAAATGATATTTAATTTTTTCTTTATTTAAATATAATTCTCTTTTCGTTTCATCTGGTAAGCCAATTGCCAAAAAATAATGTGGTTTTCTACCCATTATTCTCACCTATCTAATTTAATTTGTCTTAGCTCTTTAGAATATAATTAGCACAAATATTGTACCGTACAAAGACTAAAAGCACATATAACTAAATTTGAAAGCGTCTTCTTTGTTTAACTAAAAAATGACAAACTCACAAATCTTCTTCAAGCTGTTCTTAGTAATTATAAAAGGCTCTTTACGTAAACATACTGCTATTGTTATCAAATTAGTCCTATAAAAAGTGGTTTTATATTGTTAATCATTGTTGTACTGAAGAAAAGATGCCACGAACTCTACTTATGTACGTGTTTACTTCTTAATACGAAAAACAACAATCAATGCGAAAACAGCCTTATAAAAAGTTGTTTTTCGTACTAAGATAATTAGCTTACTGTTCGTCTTTTATTATCAATAATTATAACAAAAAGTAATGTAATTAATCCTACAACAGTCAGAAGACTAAAAAATAAATAGACATTATTTATTGAAAAACGCTCTAAAATGACACCTCCAAAAAAATTACAAAACCATGATCCTAAGCCAATCCCCGCAGCTGAATAAAGAGAAATAGCTGTTGCACGAACTTTACTAGGGGCAATATCTCTCACATACTGCAGGGCAGCAGGAATAAAAAAGCCTACAGAAATTCCTTGTGCAATTGTTGTAGCATAGATAACGGCTAGAGACGGTTCGAAAAAATAAAATAACCACCTTGCACCAGAAACAAAAGAAGCGAATAAAAGTACTTGTAATATTCCAATACGTTTAATCCACCGACCTGCAAATAGCATAAATGGAGCTTCACTACCAGCAGCTAAAAGAAAGGCCATCCCTACCTGTCCAGTTGAACCACCCATTTCAGTAATTAAAATACCAAAGTAAGTGTTATTTGCATGAATAGGACCAAAAATAAGGAAAGTGGTTAATAAGAACAAAACAAATCTTCGCAATCGAATGAGTTGAGAGAGACCTGCTCTAAGATTTACTTTCATAGATTGGCTTTCATTTGGTAACTTTATTGCAAAAAGGGCTGAAATAAATAATATAATTGCAAAAGCAAAAAAAATAACACCTAAACCATAGATATCAGCTAATTTACCAACAATAAATACAGAGAAAGCAAAACCAATCGCTCCCCATAAACGAATAGACCCATAATTTTTACGATACCTTTCAGTATATGTCAGCGTCATACTATCTGAAATTGGAACGATAGCACTTTGCATGACCGCTAATAATGCAGCAATTATAATAAACATAATATATGATGAAGCATATGAATATACAATGCCAACTACGCCTGTCAATACAATTGCTAACGTTAACAATTGTCTAGGTTTTTGTGTATAATCACTTAACATTCCCCACATAGGTTGAATGACAATCATTACAACAGGACTAATTGACATAATGACACCAATTTGTGTACCAGTTAATCCTATATCATCTTTTAAATAAACACCTAGAAGAGGATATAAAGATCCTATTCCAAAGAAAACGAAAAAGTAAAATAAGACGAAGTACCATTGAACGTTGATGTTTCGTTTCATAAGTAGTTCCATAAAAAGCACCATCCAATTAGATTATTCCATTCTTTCTTATAACTAACGACAAATCAATTAGTGTGCAATTTCACTAATCTTATTATTATGTCTATATACAGTATTAGTCCGCAAGACATCTTCAAATTAATGTCTTGCGGACAATTTTAAATTATTGAGCTAATTCGTAAATAGCTTGTGCATAAATTGCTGTTGCTTTTAATAGATCATCAATAATGATATATTCGTCCTTTTGATGTGCTGTTTCTTCTCGCCCTGGAAATAATGGTCCGAAAGCTACTCCTGCTTCTAATGAACGAGCATACGTCCCTCCACCAATTGATAATAAAGTAGCATCTTCACCTGTTTGTTCTTGGTAAACTCTTTGTAGTGTCTTTATTAATTCATGGTCTTTATCCACATGGTTTGGCTCCATATGTGAGACAATTTGTACTGTCATATCATACTTCTCACATGCTGCCTCTATTGATGATTTTGTTTTTTCGAAATCGTTTGTTACTGGGTAACGGACATTTATCCCAATTTTGCTTTCACCGTTACAATGATAAGATAATATCCCAGCATTGATTGTCAGTTCTCCCGTTATATCATCTTCAAATTGTACGTGAAGCGCTTTTCCTTTAGTGTCTTCTTCAAAATAATCAGTAACAAATCTAACAAACGCTTGAGCCTGCTCATCTAGCTGTATTTTTTTCAAAAAGCTTAATAAATGTATACCAGCATTAATACCGAGATGAGGTAGTGATCCATGTGCAGATTTCCCCTCAAGTTGTAATATAATATCGGTGTTTTCAACATAACCCTTCCCTTGAAGCTTATTCTCAGATTTAAAGGAATCAAAATGTTGCAGTATTTGCTCAGCATCTCCTTTAATTGTTAGCTTTGCTTCAGCGAACTCTGGAACCATGTTAAAGCGGCTACCTGATTGAAAGCTGTCTAATACGATATCGTTTTGTGATGATATTTGATTTTGATTTTTTTTCTTGATGATATGAATATCAGCTATTCCTTTTTCAGCATATATAATTGGAAAGTCAGCATCTGGAGCAAATCCCATCGTCGGCATTTCTTCGTGCTTAAAGTAGTGCTCTACACAGCGCCAGTTACTTTCTTCATCTGTACCGATAATCATACGGACACGACGTGATAATGGTAAGCTAAGTTCTTTAACGATTTTCATAGCATAATATGCAGCAATCGTTGGGCCTTTGTCATCTATCGCACCACGTGCATAGATTTTTCCGTCTCTTATTTCTGCACCAAATGGGTCACTTGACCAACCGCTACCTTCAGGCACAACATCGACATGACATAGAACACCAACGCTTTCTTCTCCCTCTCCAAATTCTATATGACCAGCATAGTTGTCAACATTCTTTGATTGAAACCCATCTTCACTACCTTTGTTAAGTAAATAATGCAAAGCTTGAGCAACGTTTTCCCCAAAAGGGAATTCCTTTGATGTATTCTCTTCGTCTAAAATACTTTTAATTTTTAATAACTCCTGCGTTGTCTGAATGATGCTATCTTTTTGCTTGTTAACCTCGGCTAACCAATTTATTTGCTCAACCATCATCTTCACCTCTTCTATAATTTTTGCTCCTGCTAACTTATCTTTTGGTATGTATTTTTATCACAAATGACATATAAGTATGTATTCTTAGGAATAGGTTTATCTAACATGCGATTTATATTTAGTTTATCCTGATCTGCGATTAAAGTCGCACCTGCTTCTAACAACTGTTCGAAAGCATCACGATACGTTTTCCACTCAGACTTTGCCCTAATTTGATATAGATCGTCACCAACGTTTCTGCTTATCAATTGAGTATAAACAGCAGATATGCCTTTTGTAAATGCAGAACGAACAGCCATACGCGAGACAGTTTCATGGGTTAAGACAAATTCATCTACCTTTACATGGACAAAATTCTGTATATGTTCCTCCGATAGAATTTCCACAGTAGTATGTATATTAGGAACAAGACGTTCAATTGCAGTAGCAATAAGCAATGATTTTCCATCAATTAATTGAACATCTTGAATGGAGTCATCAGCAAAGATAATAGCTGCTTTACACTTCGAAATATTTGCCTTCGACAGCGTTTCATTATCAGCAGCATAACCTTGCACATAGTGAACCCTATCATTTATGATCGGTGACTTTTCCAGTGTATCAATGATGACTAACTCAATTTTACTTTCTGATTGTAGAATTTCTTCGATGGCAAAATTTGATTTTCTTGACCAGCCGATTATAACTAGATGATTTTCACCTTTATAATGCACTCTTCCTTCCTCCCTCTTCTTTCTGAATGTAGCAAAGAAGTCAACAATCTTACCAATAATGACACCAATTAAACCAATTCCAACTAAATAAAGAAATATAGCATATATTCTTCCTAGCGTAGAGACAGGATAGAGATCACCGTATCCTACAGTTGTGACAGTTGTCATCACCCACCATACACCTTCAAAAGGTGTCGTAAATGTTTCTGGCTCTAGATACATCATAATAAGTGAACTACATGCTATTAGTGCAATTGTCGAAGTAAATAAAATCCAATTATTAAACCTTACTAATTTGACAATTATCTTTTTAATGATAATCACAATTCCCCCCCTCTCCCACAGTCATAGGATAATGATTTAATAGTTTTCATTTTTTGATCATCTTCTTTTAGCTTATCAAACTATAATTGTGGATTAAAGATTGATTTATAAAAGCAATGTTTAAAGACTAATCATTGTGGCCCCTAATAATAGTGAGATAATAAACAGCATAGACGGCACCCAAAATATATTAACTGCTTTTGTTCTTGCTTGAGCAAGCTCCTTCTGATCTTGATTAACATGCATAATAAAGTGCTTATTTTGGATATGA
The DNA here is from genome assembly GCF_033963835.1 of Cytobacillus sp. IB215665. Classification (NCBI taxonomy): domain Bacteria; kingdom Bacillati; phylum Bacillota; class Bacilli; order Caryophanales; family Bacillaceae; genus Cytobacillus; species Cytobacillus sp. IB215665. The sequence goes on along the minus strand of NZ_JAXBME010000022.1, from coordinate 2,826 downwards.
TCCCACATCGATGTTAGCCATATTTTTATGACGATAATGATTCCAATACATAATAACCATTTCAACCAAATAGCAGGAACGATGATTACTGTAGGTACTGAAATACCAATTAGTCTTAAAAGCGAAAATATGTACTGCTTATTTCTCAATAGAATTTTTATAAAAACTTCAACGAGCGTATTTTGTTTAGTCCAATATGAAAAAATTCGCTGTGATTTACTAAACAACAATGGTCGCTTTCTTTTGATTCTCGAAGGCTGGTCAATTTTTGACATTTGTAATATAGTACTTGCAAATTTTAACTTTTCCTCTTTTTCCGTAATAACGTCGTCAAAGAAAGTACCAGTTTGACTAATCATTCGTCTTACTATAAATAAATATGTTAGCAAAAATACAAACGTCATCGTAATGATGAACTGAGGAATGAATAACATATTTGTAAAACTTATGATACTACCTAATATTAAGAACAATATTAATAAAATACCCTTTTTAAGCCAGCTACGTTTAAAATATGATAGCCATTTTTTTAGCATTAAGATTAGAAGTTTCAGACTTAAAAAGAATATAAATGTAATCATTACTGTTTGCACGTTCAAATTGTAATGAATAAACAAAAAGGGTGCAAATATTATCATTATGAAACTCATTTTAATACTATTACTTATGACATTATAACCGACGGCTAACTTTTTCAAATTCCTAACGATTTGCTTCTTTTGAATTAAAAAAAGCTGATCAGCTTCCTCAATAAAAAATCTACATGAACCTAGCCAACAATATAGATATATTACTAAAAATAAATATAACTCTGGTACAGGAACGATCCAACTTGGAATTGTAATCCACCATAAACCATATATGTAACTACATGCTAATAATGTAGGTATGATTATATAAACAATAATCGTCCAATCCGCAATCGAACGAAAAATCCCCCATTGAAACTTCCATTCCCGTTTCAACCTTTCAAAAAACAAACTACTTCCTATCATTATCATCCACCTCTGTTAGATGATAAAAGCAATCAAATAAAGAACCATCTATTAATCCACTTTTATTTCTAATGTCTTGCATCGTTCCATTTGCAAGCAACTCTCCATTAGAAACAAGTAAAAATCGTTCACAAATTTTTTCAGCTGTATCTAATACATGTGTTGACATAAGAATACTAGCTCCTTGCTCTCTCTCTTTATCAAGCAGAAATAACAAGTCTTTTACGGCGCGTGGATCCAAACCTATAAAAGGTTCATCTATAATGAAAATGGATGGCTTAATTAAAAACGCTATAATAATCATTACTTTTTGCTGCATGCCTTTAGAAAAGGTGCTAGGCAATTGATGAATGACATGATTAAGCTTAAACACTTCTAGAAGATGATCTGCTCGATTTTTAAATGTTTGATCATCAATATTCATAGTCGAGGCAGCTAAGTCTAAATGCTCCCATAAAGTAAGTTCATCGTAAAAAATTGGCTGTTCAGGTATGTATGCGTAAGTCGTTTCATTACTAAAATTAATATCCCCCTCTAAATAATTTAGTACTCCTAATATTGCTTTAATCGTCGTACTTTTACCGGCACCGTTTGGGCCAATTAATCCAACTAATTCACCTTTTTGCAAACTAAAACGGATGTCTGAAATGATTAGGTCTTGTGCATCGTAGCCTGCTTTATTAATATTCACATCGAGTAATTGCATGTATATCTCCCCCTAATTCTTATACGGTTAAACATAAAAAAGGTTTCCTCAATTAGAGGGCTAAGTTATTACAGAGGCTCTTTTCGTAAACTTTGTTGCTTTTGAGATTAATTTAGAACAGCAAAAATTTCACACCAAAATTAAATGAGTTGATACGTATTTATTTCTTAGTACGAAAAGTAACAATCATTGCGAAAACGGCCTTTACAAATGAATCATAATATATTACTAGGTAGTGTATGTGTCTTATTAAAAACCACAAAAATGTATAATTATTTTGTAAATTATAAATTTTTATGGTTTTTTTCTCTTTTTTTTGTGTAAAATAAATATATACGTATGACAGTAAAACATGAATACAGCTAGATGAGTACGTTGTACTATGCGAAACCATACTATAAGGAGTGGTTTTTTGAAACCTACAACAGATCGTATGCTAACTCGTATTAAATCAGTTTACATGTTTATTAATGAAAAAGGAACTGTCACAACAAAGGAGCTAGTAGAAGAATTCGGAACAACTCAAAGAACAATTCAACGAGACCTTCACGTACTAGCATTCAACAATTTAGTACGCAGTCCTAGTCGAGGTAAATGGACAACAACAAAAAAGAGAGTTAAAATTTCGTAGCCAACTAATTTAAAATATAGGAAATGATATACACCTACAATGTAATGAAGTTCCAGTTACATCAAATACTTTTAATCTCAAATATAAATAGTTTTTTTCTATAAACTAACCAAATGAGCTTTTATAAGTAGAAGGCACCTGAACTCTAATCGTCTACGTGTTTATTACTTTGTACAAATAAATAACAATCAATCATAAACAACTAATATTAATTATAAAAGCTATTACATACGGACCTAAAACAGGTCCTTTTTCTTTGCAATTCAACTATAAAATTGAGAAAAGAATATAAGAATTTATATTTTCACCCACCTCAAAACACCGTTCATACTGATCTCGTATACGTCGTTTCAATTTATATTACAATGGTAGATGTGTACCCACACAATGAACTTTCATCACCTAGTAATTCCTATCATTAGCACAATAAAAAGAGGCTGGGACAAAACCCACCTCTGAAATGAAAAAGCCGTTGAAATTTTACTCGTTGTAAA